>JBIKMB010000129.1:0-15314 GCA_044359485.1 Pirellulaceae bacterium
CGATGCTGAAACGAGGTCAGAAAAAGGGCGAAAGTATTGTGGGACGAATGGAAATGGCTGCCTACAATACGGACATACTTGAGCAAGTCCTTTGTGGGCAATAACTTAATTGTGCGCTGGCCGTGTTCTCGAGTGCTGTTGTGAATCACACTCCAATAGCCTTCAGATTTGGCCACCCTTCGATATCAGGAAGATCGTTTGGTACTGGGCAGATGACATACACTCGACTTTCTTCTCGACCATGCTTTTGTTCGTGTGTCTCGTAGCGACGCACCTTTACTTGCTTAAAGTCATCTTCTAAGCGCTTCTTGAAAAACTCGTCAATTCCTTGATGTAGCTTCGGTTGATTTCCTTTGACGGCTTGGCAGTAATCCGCTTCTATGTCGACTCTCTGCTGAGCGATTTCAGTTTGACATCCCATGGTATCGATCGTCGCTAAACTACCCGCTAATTCAAAGATCTGTAAGAGTTTTGGAATGGCTGTGATCTCGTTTCTTTTCGAGTCTACCACAGCCTGTCCCAAGCTAGTGTGGTTGGCCGTTGTCCAAGCGCTAGTCATATGAATTGCCGATTTGCTGTTGGCCTTATCGAAACTTCGTCTCAGCGTTTTCCCATCAATGGCGATTACTTGCCCGTCGCCAATTTCGTGAGGATCCGTAATCCGACTAAGTAGACACTTCTCAAAATCAGCCGGTTTGATGACCGTAAAGATTGCATTGAATCGATTCCGCGAAGGTACACCTGCGCTCAGATCCAGAAACTTCTCGAACTAGGCCTTCTTCTGGCCAAAGTTCGCGATAGTTGCAAAATCATCCGCACCGCAGATCACGGCACAAATCGCGATAACGACCACATTAATGAGCCTATACACATCCTTTCGAGTGCGAGGATCAGTAAGATCTTCGAAGTGAGATTGGATGCCAATGGAAGGTTTCGACGACTTTGATATGTGACTGACTCCTGGCTTATCATAGTGACGCTCAGTCGACCATCCACCAATGCTAAAACGCAATGCCTAAGTTTCGCACATTACCTAATAAGGCGCGATCGCCCTTGGCCGCTCCTAGGCGCTTATTTGGGGCAGAATCCGTAAAATTAGAAACGTGGTCTCTTCTGGGGCCAGTTTTTATTTCTCTCTATCAGCCACGGACCCCGTGGGCGCTTTGGCCCATTTTGACACTTAAGAATCAACGGAATCCGACCCGGAGGGCGCTTTTGTCGGACTGGCCCCTTTTAAGCACCCGCTGACATCCAAGCAAGCAATTCCTCATTGGACTTTAGTTTTCCAAAAGATCAAACTAATCTGCAAGCGATAAGCTGAGCTTCTCATAAAACTCAAGATGCGAAAAGCTGAACTTAGCTCGAGAGAAACGACTTGTAGCAGATCACTGGACGATTTGGGCTGGTTGATCGAATTGATACTAACCACTCTGTAGACTGCTGGGCGAATTGTGACATGACAACATGCTCGCATGATTCTTCTTAACGACAGCCCTCACGGGCAACCAAATGAAATCGTGCGCGCTGATGTCGCGTTCCTTGCCAGCGCGGCTGTCTTCAAGATACGAGTTCACGGCTGAGTGAAATCGTCTTAAACTTTGGTACAAAAAATTCTCTGGTAGATCTTATGTCTGACCAGAGAATTTCTATAGTTTCAGACTCGTGTGCAACTGGGTATATCTTGTACCCTCCGTCTTTAGATCGATCGAATTTTGCGGAGAGTCGCTGGCATGGAGAAAAATGGAAACATAGAGAGGGCGACTAGCAGTGTGGCTATCGCGATCGGAGTTACACTCAAGCTGCCTGAGAATATCGATGCCAATATCGGAACGCTTGCGATGCCTAGGAACCAAATCAATACCGCAGCGATGAACGATTGGTCGCTTGTACGGAGACATTGCAGCGTCGAATAGGCCAAGAGAACGACTACTAGCGCAGCGACTGCACCAACCAACACAGGGATAGGCGCGACAAGACCACCCAAAAACGCGCCAACCAGAATTCCGCATACGACAATGAACTTCGTTCCCATCGGTGAAATCGTAAACGGGGAGTTGATGCAGATGAATGCAAAAAACATCAAGCCAAGCGTTATACAGAGTGACACTCTCCAAAATGGTATTTGTACGGAATCCGTACTGAGCAGATCATTTGGATCTAAACCAATTAGCCAAGCTAAACCGCCCAGCGCGAATAGAGAGCCGAGTGTCATGCACCCGAGCAACGCGACGGCTTTAGCGGACGATTGAATCAAAGCCAAAGACATTCGGGCTGGGGTAATGGGAAGCGTATTGAAAAACATCCGCGTATAAAATCCACTTACACTCGTATTGCTTTTCATTATATTTCTGCCTAAATCCCCCATGTAGCCTCTGAGTAGTGAAGCCATGATGATGTAATAGTATGTTTTAACTGAAATGATCAAAAATGTGCCGAACAAGGCAAATCGAATCCCGATTAAGGGACTGAAAACAGCGGCAACCACCAAAGCAATCAACCAGACAAAAACTATAAAAATCGGCACATCAAGGATACTATTTTGAGAATGTGCTTTACGGTCAAACCATTCCAAGGCCTTATCTGGAGAAGCAAACTTCAACGGTGGTAACGCTCTCTGATAGTTTTTCCTCAACCAATAATTCGAGAATTTTTCCAGCAAATTGCCGTTGTCAACACCGTTTCGCTGATTAGCCACACGGCGTAAAGTTAAAATGTAGGAGATGACGAGCACTGTCAGGCCGACCGAGAGATCGAAGCCTGAGATCGTAGACCAGTGATGAACGCTCGGTGCCATTGCTCCACCTGGTCCCATGCGTAGCCCATACGCGGAAAAGTACCAGAAACCGAGTCCAAACAAGACGACAAAAAATCCAAAAATCCACTTTGCCGAATTTGTGGGGACCAGATACACCGATAGTAAGGCACCCCAACAAATCAGCGAAAAAAATACGGGTCCCGCAATCGGCACTTCCCCACCAATTAGCCACCTCCACAGAGCAAGAATCAGTGCTACCTGGCAGCCTACAAGTACGGCTCCTAATAACCCAAAAAAATTCACGATGTCAATGGTCGATATCGGTTTTACATAGAGATGGGTGATATTCATCTGATTAAATATCACTCCCATACAAATAATGAAGATCGTAGCCAAAGTCAGAGAGGCTTTGAGCGAGATATTCAGTGGTTCGTTCGTGCTGATGTCCGCACCATCCAATAGGAAAAGTGCGAGGAGCCAAGGTAGATTAGCGCTGAGAATGGGCCAAAACAGATTCCAGCGATTGCGAGCCCAATACTCCCAAATCAAAGCGACACTGATGGTATACATTTCTGATCCTCAACTGGTGTAAAATAGGTTTTGGGGATGAGGTAAATTTGGATCAGTCGTGTGAGATACTACAAATAAAAATATCATCTAAACTGACGGGTGTTTCCTGTACGATTTCAGCATTCAATGTTCGAGCTGCACTGACTACCTGCTCCCGATCTCCCCGACAAACATAAGTCCATTGCTTGCCTTGTCCATTGTTTTCAACGGCACCTAGAATCGATGGAGCCTCCGAAAATTCGTTTTCAAATCGAAATGTGATTCGGTGAAACGACTCTTGAATCCTATCTAATTCACCTTGCAGCGTGACCTGTCCGTCATGGATGATCGCGATCCGATCCGCGACACGCTCAACCTCATCCAACAAATGCGACGAAAAAAGGACCGTGCGTCCTTCATCTGCAATCGTTCGCACAATCGCGGCTAGAATGTCCCGCCGGACGACAGGATCAAGCCCTGACGAAGGTTCGTCTAAAACCAATAAATCGGGCCGATGCGCTAGCGCCAACAACAAGCACATTCGAGCCGCTTGTCCTCGCGACAAATTGCAAACCTGTTGTTTTGGGTCCAAATCAAACATGGCTCGAAGCTCCTCTGCGTACTGATTGTCCCAGGCAGGGTAAAAACTTCGCGTGAAATGCATCAGTTCTTGGACGCGCATCCAACCCGGCAAATCGCGATCCTCAGAAACACACCCAATGCGACTGAGCACCTGTACCGGATGGCTCACCGGATCGTGGCTGAACACTCGCACCGACCCTTTTTCTGCACGATACAACCCCAAGATATGTTTAATGAGCGTTGTTTTGCCGGCTCCATTTCGGCCAATAAGTGCGAAAACACCGCCGCTGGGAACATGCAGTGAAACATTGTCCAGCGCGACCTTACCCCCGAAACTCCGGCTTAAATTCTTTATATCAATGACACAATTTTCCGATGCGGATTTATTCATGTTCCTGATCCCCCTTACCTTTGTTACGTGACACCAGTTCACTTTGTTGTATCAGCTTAAGAACATCATCCAATTCAAAACCCATCTGGAACGACTCGACCAACAATTGGTCGATTCGCTCTTTTAATAATTTCAATCGCTCCTTACGAGCTAAGGGCGATCCGGTTTCGGCAACATAAGTACCGGCCGTCCGCCGCTTTTCCACCACCCCTGCCGCTTCCAATTCACGATACGCTCGCGCGATCGTATTTGGATTGACCAGCAACTGCTCCGCCAACGTTCGAATCGATGGCAGTTCCTCGCCGGGAACAAGTTTTCCTGATGCGACTAAGTACTTGATTTGCTGCATCACTTGCAGGTAAATCGGTACGCCGCCTTGAGACTGTATATGAATGTGCATGCCACCTCCTTTTTGTACTGTTGTATGCATTTCATAATACAGTTTTCGGTTCGGCTGTCAATCTTTTTTGAGCAAATTTTTGGAAAGTCCTTTTTGGAAACCTGCAAAGTCATCTCGGTTATTGGCCAAGCAGAAAACGGCTGACTTGCCGCACCGCCAGACAATCCGCTCCGCTTTGTCGTGCTCATCGTGAACTTTTGGATTGACTTCAGCCGATCGCGCGCAATTAAAAAGCTATGACAATCGAATGTCGCCACCGCTTATCGCATCATGATTTGCGGATAGAGTTGGAACAAACTGTTTAGTCGGCTGCCGGAACGATTCGAGCGTTCAACCAACACGAGCGATGCCGCTCACCAGACACATAGTTCGATGCATGAGCACGGGCTTGCCTCAAAGTGAATCACCGCAAGCGCATTCAGGAACACTTACCGTCGCTGACAAGTCATTTTGAATAGATGCCCCCACATACGTTGCATGCCTCCATGGCAATTTTTCACGTTGAGGACCAGCTTGCTATCATCGGAAAAAACTATTGATATTGACGCCCAAAATCGATCGAGTTAAAAAGTCCGCTAATGCATACTCATCGCCTATACGAAATGCCTGCTGAGAAGAATATCATGAAATTGAAATCACTGATCTGGACATTGGGCTGGAAATCAAAACCACAGGTCTTTGGTACAAAGGTTGTCCGATTCCATCTTGAGGAGGATGGAGAAGTAGAATACGCGAAATGGCAGCATCCCAAGGACTATTTTCATCCTTTTGCACAAAACTTAGTGACACAGATGCGTCGATATGTCAAACCGGGGGATACGGTCCTAGACATTGGAGCACATACCGGCGATTACTCCGTTCCCTTGGCTCTAGCAGCTGGCGCAAAGGGCTGCGTATTCGCCTTTGAACCCAACCCCTATGTTTTTCGCGTTTTGGAAGAGAACGCCAAACTCAACCGAACCAAAGCGAATCTGGTTCCAATCAATGCAGCTGTAAGCGATAAAAATGAGCAAACCGAATTTTGCTATTCGGACCCCGGTTTTTGTAATGGTGGAAGATTTGAAGGCGTGAGCCGCTGGAAACACGGTCACGCGTATAAACTAAGTGTTCAATGCATGAGAGCTCAGGAATACCTCCAGCAGAATTTTCCGGAGCGAATGCAGAATGTCAGTTTGATTAAAATTGACACTGAAGGACATGAGCTATCTGTCATCGAGTCCCTGCAGGACTTGATCCGTACCAATCGACCTTATATCCATGCAGAGATGTTTCGTCACCTTAAAGAACAACAAAGGCAAGCACTCGTCGAGACGCTTCAATCACTTCGCTATAACGTCCACTATGCAGACGGACATTACAGCTGGGAACAGGGCAAAGAGCTTGACCGTGCCAATACCATGTTTGAACGTCACTACGATGTTGTTGCGATCCCTCAAGAAAAAGCGAACAAAACTCTGCGAACGGCAGCCTAACATCTAAACTGGCTTCGTTTGCGCGAGACATTATCTATTACTGTATCGCATATGTTATTTGAATGCGCTGTGGGGATTTAGAGATTGCTCGCCGGCACCCTAGCCGGCGATCTGCTCTGCCTACGGGTTGAACGGTCGACACCGTCATCCCAGTCGCTCTAGGTCAGAGATCGCAGAATACGCGCCGCCGCTTCGGCACCATGAATCGGATGCAAAGCCGTCTTTGCGATTCCGGAAACAACTTTCGTTATATTATGATCCACCTTCGACGGAACGGCCCATACATTACCCGGCGCGCTGGTGATATAAATCGAAAGTGTGCGATGCCCACTTCCTGGCCGTTCGCCAACAATGTGCAATACTTGGTACTGCCCCTCTCGATTACCAAACAAATTCTCTCCGATACGATATCCAGCTCTCACTCTACCCGAGCGGATCACCAAGAGTTCGTGGTAAACCGTGCGTCCCAAAATTTCCAACTCCCGCCTTAGATGTGAAATAAGCTCCACCGCTTGATTTTCAGTTGTATTTGCCAGGGCATTCAAACCGTCAGACAGCACCAGCACAGTATCAAAACGCTGGCCATGCTTTGTTCGCAGTTCCTTTACTCGCTGTACCGAAGCATGACTTAATTCCTCACCGCTAACTGGGTGAAGAATATAGTCATTGCGATCTTTCGATTGGGTGCCAATCGGTAAAGCGACATCGAAAGAAGATTCAAAACCGGCGGGAAGTTCCGCCCAAATACATTGTTTTGCATCATCGTAGATTTCGTGAATTTCCTTATCGAGAGGTATCGGTAACTCGGAAACTTTTGCCGCATAACCCTCCGCGATAAATAATCCTCTTTGGCGAACCTGAGCTATCTGATTTTTAGCTTCTTGTCGCAGGATATCCTCCGGCCGCTGGTCTCCTTTTCGGCGACAATATTGGGCATAAACCCAAGCGGGATCTCCAAAATGCTCTGTCGGTTGGCCTTGGCCATCGACAACCCCTAATTCCTGAAAGAAAGTCCACATCCCATCATTTACCTTGTACCCAAATTGTTCGCGAACGCGAATGTGGTCATGATAGCCCGTGGTCAGATACCCCAACATCGGATCGATACGTGTCGGTAAAGCCATGAGATAAGCAGGATTAGCTGGCATGATCTGCTCGATACACCAACCGAGATCATCCAGACTGACATCCATATGCAACGTTGTACAAACATCAAGTCCAATCGTTAGGCCATGTAATTTGCCCATAACGATGTCTTCCAGACAACATCGCACTAACTGTTCACGCGTTCGAAAAACTTCTGGACCGATGAAACCCGCCACGTCATTAAGATGTACCCAGGCCCCTGAGGTCTCTCCCCGTTTCTGTTTAGCCTTCGATAAAGTTTGCGTCAACAATCTCGCTAAGCCATACTTGCGAGACTCATGGACGAGCATGTCGGTTCCCGCTCCATGACCGTTGGTGAAGTCGGCTCCTTGGCCTGTTTCGAAATACAAACCAAAACGGCCCTTTTTGCTCGTTGCATGTTGGTGCATCTTGTCGAGCGTAACATCAAATGTCGCATTGGCTGCATCCGACCCAGCGATACTTTGAAACCAAAGTGCTGTTGATCCAGGACTTCGATTTTCTAATTCCGCTTGAATATCAATATGAGATAGAACGCAGTGGGGAAGTATCGAACTTATTCCGAAGGTGTCCAAAATATCCTTCAATGTCGATTCAACAACGGCAACCGATTCCAATTCGCTCGATACTGGATTGGTACCGATGAGCACATCACCGATGGCATAAGCAAACGCGTCGAAAACTTGCCAGCGGATATCGTCTGGGTGATCGGTTGGCGAGTTGGGCTGAATTCGCGCGCCCATGTAGCCTTTCGCACCGATTTGAGAGCCTGGCAAGGCGTGAAAAATCTTTTGGCTGATGGCGATCAATTCTTGATTCGAAAGCAGCTTAACCACACAAGCGATACAATCGCTGGACAACCCCGGCAAGATGCGTCGAATGTCGACCTCGCCCTGATCCAGCAAAAATCGCTTCAATTTACCGATGGTCCAGTGGCGGGTCTCCAAACTCACCTTAGCTTCTCGAGCCTGCTGAATGCGTTCGTACATCTTGTCCGCAAACGGGGGATGGGAATCGATCTGAGCCAGAGTCGTTTCGCTCATCAATTGTCGGGCTAATTCGCGATCCTCTTGGTTCGCTGCCGCGACACCCACAATCGCATCGCCTTCTTTCCATTCATTGGCAGCACCGAGCAATTTTCGGTACAAGTCATCATCCCAGGCCCCCCGAACACGCTCGACATAGGAGATCAGATCTTCGCTAGGCTTGGCTTGGTCTAACTCGGATATGGACGCCATCAGCCCCATATCTGTCATCGGGCCAGTACCGGTCATCGACAAAAATTGAATTCCCCCGAAGGCTGCTCCCGCCTGAAGAATTCGGCGACGTGTGATGGTCATAATCAGTACTCACATGAGTCATCTTACTGGTACTAGAACGCCTTAACCACAGAAGTTCTCACCCAGAGCTATCCTGCACCATCATACACGCAATTCGCCAATGAGTGCACACAAACCACCAGACAATCGTATTGAAGACTCGCGATGATCCCAAATGGCTAGCGACACGGTCTTGGATACTATGGTAGGAGGTTCGATACTCGGGAAAATCGCCTCTTGATTTTGGTGCGGTCCATACGGAATAATAGATAGAGATCCACCTTCACTGAAACAAGGTTTGCTTTAAACCGAAACGGACTGCTACCGCTGCCAGCTTTGTGGCGAGGATATAAAGCAATATGGCGAAGATCGCTTTCTCAAGATTCGGTTTGTACGGCACCCTGCTTTTACTATCAGGTGTTATAGTCGTTACCGTTGGCCAACAATGGCTTGAACATCCGAAAGTCGTTGCGGAAAGATTCGTAGCAGAATGCTCTAAGGGGAGAATACGACAAGCATCGTCGTTGCTAATGGATGAAAAAGCATTTGAATTTAAAACCGATGGCAGCATTACACTTCGAGGAATCGATGGTTCATCCGCAACCTTGAGCCCGAACGATCTCCCCCTAATTGCGTTGGAAAATCCTCTTCCGCAATCTAAAGCTGAAGCTTACTGGTCGAGACAGTATCATTTTTCACTCGCCTCAGCTTTTCCCGCGACGCCTGATGCCAATTGGCGGTTGACGCGTATCCATTGCCGAGCAGTAGGTGGCAAAATTTCGATAGAACAGATCATTCGTTAAGCAACCGAAAAACTATTGCTATCAAGCTTCTTTTGTTATGGCTTGGACGAGGAAATGCGTTGTAACTGATTGGGCAACAATTCGCCTCGATAGATTCGGACATCCGCCAAGCGACCTCGAAAGAAATCTTGGGCTCCAAAACCAATTTGGAGCGGCTGATTTACAGTTAAATCGTAATCTTGTCCCTCGAATGCCGAGGACTCTGCCACCAGTTTTCCATCAATATAAAGCTTCAGCAATTTCTCGCTTCGGGTCGCTGCAATATGATGCCAGCCGGTTGTTAATGCCTGATCATAGGTAACATTTTTTCCAGCTTCCAGTGACTTCACACATCCAGAAGGCAAGGTGCCGATAAACAACCTACCCTGGTACGCTGCCATCGACCAAGCGCGGCGATATTTGACATTAGGGGTTGAATCCACTCGCCCAAGAAGTTTCCAGTCATTGTCACCGTCGTAGCGATATATCTCAGCCAGAGGCAATGTTCCACCGTACATCTTTCCGTTGTAAATGAGCAAGGGCATCGCCTCGAGTTCTTGCCCTAATTTGCCTGTGTCTATCCAATCGAGTTCCTTTCGGTAACGATAGACATGTGCATTGGGCCATTCGCTCACATAAAGTTCGCCGCGATGAATACCAAAACCATACGTCTGCGTGGCACCAGGAATATTACCGACTGTCTTCCACTTCTGACCGTCAAAACGAAATACGGAACCTTCATCGTAACACGTAGCATAGAGTGCGTTGTTAAAAACCGTCAGAGCCTCAGTTCGTTTTCCTTCTGGTGTTTCGCAGGCAGCCCATTGCGTACCCCCTTCATAACGAAAGAATCCTGCAGGACGATAAAGAGAACTCGCGTAGAGCTTCCCTCGGAAAACAACCAGCGAGGCAATTGCCTCGGTTTCGGCCGAAACTCTACCGCAATTTTCCCAAACGTCATCTTTGCCTAAACGATAAACTTCACCGCCAAAATTTGTATTGGTCGATTCGGAAAGTCCTGAGCCAGCTAGCCGATATTTGGCAGACGCCGCATAGAGAATTCCGTTGTAAACAGCGAGGGCCGAAACCGCATTTGCGGATGTTGGAATACCTAGATCTTTCCACTGAGCATCCCCCTCCCAGCGAAACACTCGACCGGTCTGCTCATTGCCGGAGTGACAGGTTGAGGCATAGAGTTTTCCATCATGGACACACAGAGAAAAAACATAGACCGCATCACCGAGTTGTCCATGATCTCTAAACTCCCTTTCCGTTCTTCCTTGGTCGATTCCAAAATGAACTTGTCTTAAATTGGGCTGACTATTGGTGACTCCACCATGATTGTAAATGCCAAGATGAAAACCGCGGCGTTCTTTCGGATCGTAGCAGCTGATCAGGTCGCCAACCGTATCTCCTATATCCTCATCGAGATAGACCCAAGTTGCGATGCTAAATGGACTGGTTCCGATCGCGAGTCGGTTTGCATCCGGCACCTCAACAAGCGAAGAGGCTCCGTCAAACGATGCCCCGTTCGATAGTTTACCGTTCGCCCCTGCAACATCAAACATGAGGGCTTTCGCGGTCGATTTAAGTCGCATCATCGAAGAATCTTCAGCATCGCTCTTGAATTCCCAATGCCCAATCAATTCCACTTGGCTATTTTTCGTTTCTTCCTCATTGGCGGATCCAACCGGCTCCTCAGCTGGACAGACCAATCCCAAAACGCCCAAAACAAAACCCACAGCCCAAAGAGGCATAAGCGACCGCGGCGAGTTTTGATTGAGAAATGTCGCTCTTGCAGACAAACCAATAGCGTTCCATTGATCGCTGATTTTGTTGTAGAGCCGAGTGCGAAGTGTTGATACATATGTCATTGCTATCTTGTTCCTTATCTTCGTGCCGTTTATTCTCTCGCATCGCTACCGCATTACAAGTCGATCAATGCGTGGAACATGGGAGAAACCCTAAAAATCACCTGTCCAATTCACATGGCATTTAGAGAAACCACCGCAAGACATTGTTTTTTTAAATCCGCTGCCATCAGTCCACATGAGAATCAGAGATTGGGTTTAGGAATCGTGCAACCCGATCGTTTCCCACAAGAATCTTGGTTATATTCTTGGTGCGGCGGCGAATGAATTCAACGTCAGCCTCCAGTTACCCAAAGGGATCTCCCACTCTTTATGAAAATCACACGTATCGAAACCCTCGTTTGTCATGCGCGCATGCGAAACTGGATCTTCGTCAAAGTTCTGACGGATCAACCTGGTTTATTCGGCTGGGGCGAAGCCACTTTGGAATGGCATACGCGCGGTGTCATCGGCGCGATCGAGGACTTATCGCAACTTCTTATCGGTGAGGATCCACGGCGAGTAGAGTATCTTTGGCAAATGATGTGGCGACAGCACTTCTGGCATGGAAGTGGCATTGTTCGTTCAACTGCGATCGCAGGAATCGATCTCGCTCTGTGGGATATTTTAGGTAAGAGCCTCGGAGTACCCTGCCACAAGTTATGGGGTGGACCGGTCCGAGATACAATCCGGCTTTATTGTCACTTGGGTGGTGGCGATATGAAAAGTTTTTACGAGACTCCCGTAGACAATGCCAAACGGTTTGGCGAGTTAGCCCGTCAAGCTGTTGCAGAAGGCTTTACTGCCTTTAAGTCGATGGCAGTTCCTCCCACGATGCCAGTGGAAGGTCTGAGGCCCATCAAATCTGCCGAGGCTTGTGTAGCTGCGATGCGGGAAGCTGTGGGGGATGGGATTGATATTATGGTCGATTGCCATGCTCGTCCATCGCCAGCGATGGGATTGCAGTTCGCCAAAGCTCTGGAACCTTACGGATTGTATTTTTTAGAAGAACCATGCTGGCCGGAATGCATCGAAGGCTTAGCGGCTATTAATGCGGCTGTCTCCACACCCATTGCTACCGGTGAGCGCGTTACGCACTTGGCTGCGTTTCGGGATTTATTCGCCGCCCGCGGATGTGAAATTTGCCAAATGGATATCACGCATTGCGGCGGCTTCACTGAAGCACGTCGTGTCGCCGCATTAGCCGATGCCTATCGTATTGCCCTTGCCCCCCATAATCCCCAAGGACCTGTTAGCACGGCCGCCTCGATTGAATTCGGTTTTTCGCAACCAAGCTATATCATTTGCGAATCGGTGCACAGCGACGTACCTTGGCGTAATGATGTTGTCCAAGAAGGTTTCCAATTGAATAAATCCACTCGCTCTGTTACCCCAAACAGCCTTCCTGGCCTCGGTGTGACGATCGATGAAGACGAGGTTCGCAAACATCCCTTCGAGCAAGAAGTTCTACAACGCGTATTTTATTCCGATGGTGGAATCGGTGATTGGTAGTCATTTCGTCGCTCGAACGATGAGCTCTCCATGACTCTTGGATCAGTTTGATTACAAAAATCTGTGCGCACGAAACAAAGAAAAGTACGACCCGCTCAACTAGAGCAAAACCTTTGGAGTCCTCGCATTAATGGCAACATCCAGTTTACTTCAGGGCGTTTTGCCCGTCTTGCATACACCTTTTGACGACAATGGAACGATTGACGTACCCACGCTAGAACGCGAAATGAACTGGGCATTTGAAATCGGCGCCGATGGCGTTGTGGTCGCGATGGTCAGCGAAGTGTTGCGACTTGGTTATCATGCTCGCAAGGAATTAGCGGGGCATGTGTACCAGGCTGTACAAGGCCGAGGCTCAACCGTCATCAGCGTTGGCGCGGAGAGCGTGCGCGAAGCGTTGGATTTTGCCCAACACGCACAAAACCTTGGAGCTTCTGCAGTGATGGCGATTCCTCCGGTAACGATATCCCTAAATGGTGTTCGAACAGCCGATTATTTTGCAGCTATCGCTAGAGGCATAGATATACCTCTTATCGTACAAGATGCATCCAGCTACGTGGGTGCTGCGATCGATCTAGGGGTGTATCTGCGTTTGTTGGATGAATTTGGGGCCGAGCGAATCTATTTCAAACCAGAGGCTAGCCCGTTAGGGCCTAATCTATCCAAACTGCGTGATGCAACAGAGGGACGCGCACGGATTTTCGAGGGTTCGGGGGGAATCAATCTAGTTGACTGTTTTCGCAGGGGTATTGTAGGAACAATTCCAGGCACCGATTTGCTGGATGGAATCGTAGCATTGTGGAGGGCACTGAAAGCTGGTGATGAGGAACGAATTTATGAACTATCGCTTCTTATCTCCGCTTTGACTGCTCTGCAATTGCAAGCTGGCCTGGATGGTTTTTTGGCCATTGAAAAATACCTCTTGAAAAAACGAGGTATCTTTAAAAACACTTTGAGAGTCGAACCCTACGGATGGGAACTTGATCATGAAACTTGTGCTGAAGTCGATCGACTCTTTTCCTTGCTCCAGCGAGCCTTAGAACGAGATCGCAGGACACAATAATGGCGGCCCCTCCCATTGACGAGATCGAAGCTGGGAACGCACGTTATCAAGTGCTGTTTCTGCTTTGCGCTGCTGCCGCCATTGCCTACATTCAGAGAGCGGCACTAAGCGTACCAGCGGAGGAAATTGCCAAAGACTTGAGGTTCCCCGATCTCGCAAAGGATATGGGAACCATTCAATCCGCTTGGTATTTCGCGTATGCCGCAATGCAAATACCGGGTGGCTGGTTGGCTGACCGTTGGGGCAGTCGTCAAGCGTTGATATTGTTTTCCATCGCGTGGTCCTTGGCAACGTTGCTTAGCGCTTTTGCTACGGACTTCTACATGTTGTTGCTCATGTGGGGCTTGATGGGAGCCGCTCAAGCCGGTGCTTTTCCTTGTGCCGCAAAAGCATTAGGTCGAATTTTTCCAGAGACGCAACGAGCCCGCGCTTCGGGTTTGTTGGCAGTGGGTATGACGGTCGGCGGCGCGGTAGCTCCCATCTTGGCCGCTTACTGCCTCAGATATCTAACATCTTGGGAGTCGATGACAGGAATTGCTCGCTGGCGTCTTCTGCTTGCCGCATACGCGATGCCTGGACTACTTTGGACTCTGATATTTCTATTGATAATCTCTGAGAAAAAAATCCCAAAACAGGATAATAATCGACTGCGATCAATATCGATTCGGTGGTCTCGCTTATTCAGCAGCTTGCCGATGATATTGCTGTGTGCACAGCAATTCTTCAGGGCCGCCGGAATGGTTTTCTTCATGACATGGTTCCCTACGTTTTTGCAGAAAACCAGAAATGTCTCCCTGCTCGATTCGGGAATCCTTACCACGGTCGCCGGAGTTGGAGGTGTTCTAGGCAGCTTATTCGGCGGTTTTTTCTCGGATTGGCTTTTGAAGAAAACTGGAAATTCAAGATTGAGTCGCCAAGGTATTGCCGTGTTCGGCATGTCGGCCTGTTCGCTTCTAATCGTTCTGTCCTACTTTTCGCAAACAGTGACTCAAAGTATCGCGTGCATTACCTTGGGAGCATTTTGCGCGACGTTTGGTGGTGTCAGTGGCTACACAGTCGCCATCAGTTTTGGTGGTCGCCATGTAGCTACTGTTTTTAGCACCATGAATACTTTCGGCAATATTGGTGCTGCTTTATTTCCATTAACTGCAGGTTGGCTGGTGGCCACCACAGGTAATTGGAACTTGATTCTTTTTCTTTTTGCGTCTGTGATGGCAATTGACGCTCTCTGCTGGGCCTTACTGAATCCACAAGGGACGCTCTTTGGAGATCAAAATGAACAAAACCAATGAAATGTCTCTGGTAGTTCAAACACCTCAAGCATCCTGTCGAGGGGCAATGGTATGCAAAGATATCACTCCCCCGATTGGAATTTATCATCGTATGTGGGGAGCCGCGTTACACGATCGCGCAACGGGCATACACCGGCCGCTCGAAGCGCGACTGTTGTGGCTAGAACCTAGAGATTCGGAACTCAATCATTCGGACCCTAAATTTTCGGACCCTAAATTTTC
>JBIKMB010000353.1:0-4562 GCA_044359485.1 Pirellulaceae bacterium
CCCGGAGGTTATAGAAATGTCTCTAAACTCCATAACCCGGGCGACAATAGAAAAACCAAAATGACCCGCTGGTTATGGCCTGCGCGATAGATGCGCGAGTTTTTGAGCACCTTTTCGATCGCGCTTTCATAACCTGCAGGTCACGCGCGCCGCCTCTCGGGCGTTATGATTTCCTTTAATGCTCAAATACCTTGCTTTTTCACTTTGCGATGGCGCGAAGACTGCAACTTTCTCTACTTCATAACCTGAGTGGAGCATCGTCGGATAAGAGCATCGGGTTATGGCCGGCGCGATAGTTATGCGCAAGAGGGTGTGTTCCAATCCAAAAGGAGACTCAGTTGTTGAACGGAGTAAACCCATTCGAACTAACATCGCATTGTCACGCTCAAACTTACAGCGATGTCGAGTTACTCGCAGGTCAGAAATACTGCGTTGTGCCGAACATTACTTGGAGCTTGGCAAGTTGTCCAACAAATTGCGTGCGCGCCTCCAAACCAATGTTCTCTGCATGCAGGCCCGGATAGTCTGTCCGCAAGTTTCAGAATCTGAACACACTAAACATCGTCCGTTGCGGACTTGAATCTACTAAACGATTACGAGGCAAAAAAAGACCGCACGGAGCTTTCGCATCGGTCATCCGAGACGAAAGGAAGAAGGAAGAAGTTAGAAGGGAGAAGTTAGGAGTCACGATGGTTTGCGAGTTGACTTGATGATCGCCGTCAGCATCGCGACAAGTTCGTTGCATTCTTGCGTGATTTCAGCGAGTCGAATGGGAGCTAAGATCTCGCATTCTGCGATCAAACGCAGCCAGTAATGCATCTCGCGGGCCTCTTTAAGCGCTATAGAGTATTTCGATAAAAAGTCTGCGCGGCTTTGTCCAGCCTGTACCTCTTCAACATTCGCGCCGATCGATGTACCAGACCGAATCAATTGCCGTGATAGTGTCCGCCCAACACCCGGCCGTTCATCGAGAACTTGACAGAGTTTCACAATCCTAACTGAAAAGCGAAACGTCCTTTCAACAATATCTCGCCGTCGCTCTTCGGCCACTTCTCCCTTCTCCCTTCTCCCTTCTTCCTTCTTCCCTACTCTCTCAGCTTCGCGAACAGTGCAAACACATCCGGAGCGAGGATTTCTCGGTAATCAATCTTGCTTCGAGACTTTGTGCGCCCCTCTCCTTCGCTCACGGACTCGGGATGAACGTCCAGATAATCAACCAGAATCGACCAGAACGATTGGAGGCCGAGTTCGACGAACCGTCGATCGGTCGACAATACGCGAACATGGCGTGTGAAGTGATTCATTGCATCGCAGGCTTCTCCGCCATAGGTGACCGGAATCATAAACGTTCGCATCGGCATCGAATTGGCTCCTAAAAATCGACCACGGGCTGCGCCTCTGGACCCTTATTGTTGCGCTGGTGTACAGCCTTCAGGCGAGTCTTTTTTCTGGGGGAAACCGGCTCAAGCCCTGACACCAGCGCGCTCCGGGTTGACCGAACGCGTCGTCGTTCGTCCCTCACTCCTCTCGCCTTCGGTCACCCTCCACTCCCGTTGCGTCCACCACACCCGGCTCCGCCGGACCCAAACCCACTGGACCCGAAGGAACTAAGGCAAGGCGGAAGCCAACGTGCGAGCCGCGGTTCGTCGGGGTAACGTAGATGCGGTTCGCCGACCGGCAGTCCGCAGCGACGTTGCCCCAACAGCCGCCGCGGAGCACGCGGACCGAGCCTCCTGAACCAAACAAATCCCAGCACCATTCCCACGAGTTACCATGCATGTCATGCAGTCCCCACGCGTTCGGTAGTTTCTTGCCACTAGGTGATGCCAGCTTCGATGGATACATCTGACAATACGAAGCCAGCAGCGAATCATCGCTTCCAGTGCTCCAATCGGTCTCGCTTCCGGCTCGACATGCATATTCCCATTCCAACTCTCTCGGCAACCTATAGCCAGTCGCTCCCACCACCTCTTCCCACTTGTCCACTTCGAACTCGTCTCCAAAACCTATGATCTTTTCCTTGTCCGCAAAGCGATAGGCGGCCGTGCGACCTTCCTTCCGACTGAGCCAGTTGCAGTACATCACCGCATCGTACCAACTCACATTCTGTGCTGAATGATCCGGCGTCGGACTAACATCCAGATCGGGCTTTTCACTATCTCTCGGCTTCTCTCCGGTATCCTTAATATCCTCGAGAAACGCCTCGTATTCCCCGCGCGTTACTTCACGACTGGCCAGCCAAAACAATTGCTCTGGTACGTTCGACCGATCAGATGCTAGTTTTAAAAAGCGCGGATCACTGTGCAGCACGATCAAATCGGGGTCTTCCCGAATCTGCGTTCGATCCTGATCCTCGCTCTGACTCCAACGCTCCAGTAGTACAATCGCTCGATCGGTCCAGTTGCGTTTTTCCTCTGCGGTTGCCGTCTCGCTAGCGGCAAACAATGCCACCGCACACGCCAGATTGTAGAGCACCCCACGATCCGCTGACTCCGCTCCTGCGAGCCCCTGCTCGAGTCTTGCGATCGCGGCCTCTTTGCGGCCGAGCCACAGCGGCACGAGGCTCTCCACATAATCGCGATAAACTGCATCAAGTTCACTGGCAGACCATTGCGCCAGCGCTTTGTCAGTTTCTTCTGTCCGCTTTAACCGAGACAATGAAAGGAGTCGATACAGCTCGATATCATCACGCAATTCCGCCATCGAATCGTCCAATTCCATTTTCAACAAAGCATTTAAGTCTTCGAGCGCGGACTCATACTGCCCGACAAGGAACAGGTTTTTACCCCGCCCATACAAAAATTCGGCTTGAGCCGTTTCCTCCGGAGTTGCGTTCTCCATCTGAGTGAGTGCCTGACGCACTTTTTCCAGCGGATCGGGTAGTGGTTTTCGCTCGAATGCCGGTGGTATGATTTTCACAAAAGTCACTCCTTGCGAATTGACGAACCAGTTCCGGCCATCGACCATTTGCTTAGCATCCGCGATTGTCGGCTCGGGGATCTCCCACTCGCGCATCAGCCACGCAACGGCATTGTGCGTCGAACTATCAGGGAGCGAATACCACTGGGTCGCAAGTTCCGCGATGCGAGTCTTGTCGTCGGTTGAAATCTGCTTTACCGATATCTGCCCTAGACCCAAACATACCGCCGAACGCAGTGCGGGACTGGTCGAATCCTTCACGGTCGCTGCCAATACCTGGCGATCGAGTTCCCAGCGCCGAAACTCGTCGATGAACCATGTTCGCACACCCGGATCAGGCCGATCCTCGAATTCGCAGGCATCGATCGGCAAAACCGAATCACCGATTCCCAACGCGGCCAACGCAAGTCGGGCTTTGCGGTGCTGGAGTTCCGGTGTGCTACATTCCTTGGCGGCCTGCTGCAGTTTCTCAATCGAACCGGCCGCATCGTGTCCGAGCGCGTCGATCAGATTGGCCGTGTCCCGATCCTCGATCGCATCGATCTGCGAGATCAAGTAATCGATTTCCACTTGCCCAAACTTTGCCAAGGCAAATGCCAACGACAACTTCTCGCGCGGCTCACTTGCCGCAGTAAAGCGACGCGATAAGTCGGGTCGAATCAGATCGGGTCGCTTCATCTCAAGCAGCTTTTCGATATTTACTGGCACCGCAGAACCATTCGCTTCTTGGAGAAAATCTAGGGCCTGGGTGATTTTTTCCTGCTGGCTGCGAAGGCTCTGCTGCTGGAACAAATATCCGATGATTCCTCCCAGGATCAGGACGCATACGATCGAGCTGCCCCAATTCCTCGCATGCACGCGTGCCGCTGTTCGCATCAGAGACCGCTCCGGCGCAGTCCAGCGTTTCTTATCGGTCCAGCGACGGATTTGGAACCATTCGAGTAGCGTCGGGAGCTGCTTGTTCTCCTGATTTACATTCCATACAGCAGCCCGCTCCGCCAGTTTCAATTCCGCGCGGCCTTTTTTGGTTTCGCGTTGCTTCCGCGTCAGCCATTCGCGCAGCGAAGGGACCATGTAGTCGTGGGCAAGCTGATAGAAGTGAGAAGAGGGAAGTGAGAGGTTGGAAGTGTTATCTGATTTCTCAATTCTACCTGCACTCTTCCAACTTTCCTCATCGACTGCGGTGATCAAACGCAGATTCTTATCGAGGATCGCGAGCAGATCTTGAAACTCGCGTGGCTTGCTCTCGTATCCAGCAGCTTTCTGAAGCAAGGTTGTATTTTGCATTGAACCTTTGATGTCGGTGCCGATCGAGGGCAACAATGCCGCCAATAGACCTCGCACCGCTTCTTCATGCTGACGATGCTGGATAGGTGCATGCCGCGATCCGAACATCTCTTCGAGGAACGTCACGCCGACCCCTTCGATGCCACCGACCGCTCGCAATGCTGAGGTTGTCCAAGCTTTCTGCTTCATCATGTCGGCTAAAAGAGCGATCCGTACCGAAATCACCTTCTCATCAACGGATAAACCTTGAACAGCTTGCCGAACGAATTCGTTCTGGTCTTGGTTCCAATCCTTCGTGCTGTCGGGGAGATTGCCGTACGCCTTACCAAACAAGCCCAGCACTTTAGCAGCATGCT
>JBIKMB010000020.1:0-49115 GCA_044359485.1 Pirellulaceae bacterium
ATCCTCTGCAGCTACGACCGGCGTTTCAGCCTTGGCCACTTCCATCTTCTCTTCGTTAGCCGCTTTATCACTGACGCTCACCTTGTCGCTAGGACTCGCGTCTTTCGCAGCAACTTGGGGCGCCGGAGGAACTTCGTCTGCCGAAGGAGCTACAACCGAAGGCACGGCGTTTCCAGTCTCCGCTACTTTGACTGGAGGAGCCGGTGTCGATCCTGAATCAGTGCTGCCAGTCAAACGCTGCCAACTAGCAAGCTGCTTTTCATCCAAGACTTTGGCTAACGCAGCATTCGCCTCAGCCATTTTCACATCGCGTTCATCCATCGATGCGCTTCGCCATACGGTTATCTCTTTCTCGACCGACGCCTTCTGCTCTGCAGTCAAAGATAAACTCTCGGCGATTGCCGGTTCGGCAAGACTCAAAAAACCTTTGCGAGCGAGGCGAAACTTCTCCAACTTGCTCCGTTGCTCCACGTTGAGCAACATCATCGCCTCACGTTCACTGACCGCTGTGAACTCATCAACTTTGGCCTGGCGAACTCCAGGTTCAAGCTGTCGCAATTCGGCAGCCATACCTAACCATTCGCGTTCCCGTTTTTTCAGCAATTCGCGAACCTTCTCTGTCTGCTCAGCATCCAGCCCAATGGCGTTGGCCACCTCCGGTTCAACCGCAATGCCCAACGCACCCGTTAATGGCCACTGCTCAGCAACAGCCGAAGAACAGGTCGAGATGGCGGCAATTAAAACAATCCAAGCGCCCCAACGAATTCTCAATTTAGATCTCACTACAATTCTCATCGTAAAAACAGGAGAGCGTTTTGTGGCTGTCCCAAAGGAGTGGAAAACCGGCGAACGAATCTTCAGAGCGTCTTGCTTTTGGAGCATCTTGCCATGCGGACCGCCGTTTCACTTGGGACAACCTTTTTTGAAGGCCCTTCCCAACCGCGACCCTTTTAAAGTCCTTTGCATCTTCTTGTCCATTGATTTTTCTCCTTCACATCATCCCAACTCGTCAATGCATCGGAGGGGGGAAATTGTGTCGGAATTCAAGCCGCGATTGAAACTAACCGGAGCCCGATCGTTCGCTCCCAGCCAGGCCGCAGCCAAATCCCCCATAGCAACTAACCTAACATAGCTAATCTATATGGGTTAAAAATCGTCTTGCATTGCGGTACAAGCAGACTCTACCTGGGGTACTAACCCGAACGGCTGGTGTTAGTTTCGCCCCAAGGGAATAAATTCACCCAGTCTTAGAATAGTTAAATCTGCTGCCATCCCAAACGGTGAATTCCTCTTGGAATTGGAAATTAAATGGAGTACAAGTCCGACAAATCGGGCTATGTCGCTCGATCGGGAACCGGAGGAATAGACTCCCCAAAAGTTGGCAGGACGCTGTACTCATGACCACAAAAAGTTACACCATTCTCATTCGAATCGGCACTTGTCTCTGCCTGGCTCCCATTTTGGGTTGCCAGAACATGGGAAAAACAAGTGCATACACTCGCGTTCCTGCGCCGGGCACGGCAGGTGGTTTGTCAAACAGCTACTACTCGTTGCCGGCAGGCAGTTGGACTCCTGCTGCCAGCGGGGCTGCCCCAATCGGTAGCGGTCTGCCGGCGTCCAACAGTGGCAACGTCAACCCCGCTGGAAATGCCAGTTCCGCTGCGGCAGCCCCAAATCCGTCCCGCGGCGCAACCAGCATGAATTCCAAAGCGAGCGCTGGGACACCCTCGGCTGCTTTTTCGGCAACGACTGGTTCCGGTGCCCAGACAGCTTCGAGTGTGAGCAGCGAAACCCCTGTTCGAATAGCGGTTTTCTCCGATAGCGACCAGGACGAATCACGAGTCGTACCAGCGGGAACCGGTTCGAGCACCACCACGGTTCCCACGACTCAATTGCCATGGCGCAATCCCTAAAATTGGCTTGGACCTCCTTATCTTCGCAGCCGGCAACATCGCTATCACCGCTCCTCGGATGAGGCAACAAATGGTGTGTTGGGGGCGAATCGCCCCCGCTGGTAACGAACTTTGCCCTACTTTTCAGCATCAGTAGCCTCGTAACCGAATTGCGCGCAGTTTCGGTACGAACGATTGGCCTCACCTGATACGGCTCTGTCTTGCTGGAATTTTTCATGTCTGGTTCTCCCAATCTTGTCCGACAACTTTGCAAGATCCTTTTTCAGTGGTCACCGCTTTGGTTGGCAACCACAGCGACCACTACGGCGTTGGGACTCGCGTACATCACGATGGTCAAGGAAGATGTGTGGGTCGCATCCCAGGCGATGATCGTACGCGATGAGATGGGGGGAACATTAAATCGACAAGGTCGTTTTGATAACAAGGAATCGTTGAAGGGAGCTTTGGATACAATCCTCGAGATTGCACGCAATCCGCAGGTTGTCCAACATGCTTTACAATCCCAGCAAACGTCGGATTCAGCGGCGATTTCAGAACGAATGATCAACGACTTCATCCGAGAACAGTTGACGGTGCGCAGTCCCAAGGGCTCCGAATTTGGAACCACCGAAATCTTTTATATCGATGTGCGTCACATGGAAAAACCACAGGCGGTAGCCTTGAATCAAGCGATCTGCACGGCACTGGAAAAACGCCTCCAAGAAATTCGCATGTCGCGTTATGAAGGGATCGAACGTGAATTGGAATACGCTCTTGATATTGCCAAAGAGCAACGCAGCGTTTCGACGGAACAATTGAAAAAAATTGAGAGCCAAGCAGGCGAAAACCTGCTCGACCTCCGCAGCCTCACCGACTCTTTGTCTGCGGGGGGGACATCCAAAGCAATCCTCGATCAATTGAGCAGCGAACGGCGGCAGGTCGAGGTGCAAAAACGGCAGCAACAAGAGGACCTGCGTTTTCTACAAACTTTAGAAGACGATCCTGCTCGCGTGCTGGTCGCCCCCAGCACAGTCTTAAACTCACAGCCAGGCCTAAAGCGAATGTGCGAAGGCTTGGTCGATTCGCAACTGCAGGAGCTTCAGTTATCGGGCCGATACACCGCTGCTCACCCAGCCGTACAGGCTGCAAAAATTTCGGCTGAGTCGATTCGGCAACAATTGGGAAGTGAATTGAAATTAGCCCGAGCGGCTTTGGAAACAGAAATCTATGTGAGTGAACAACGGATCGTGTTGCTGGACGAACAAATCAAACAAAGCCAGCAGCGTATTACCGAGTTAGCCGACATTCGCGCCGACTATGCCAATATTTTGGGAGAGGTGCGCAATCGCAGCGTGATCGTCGAACAAATCGAAAAAGATTTAGCCATTGCCGAGGCGAATCGGCGAGCGGCTGGGCAAACCAGTTTAGTCGCCAGGATTGATTCACCTGTCCTGAGCGATAAGCCTATTGGCCCCGGCAATACAACCCTCCTCTTGGCATCGATCGTAGCAGGATTTCTATCTGGCATCGGCTTGATCTTGTTATTCGCGCCAATTGATTTAGGAATCAAACATGGTCGACGCTGGAGCGACCACATTTACGCGGCTACTCAGTCGATGACTCAATCCTCAGAGCGTCGTGAGACAACCTACAGCATGGCGTCGGAATTAAAGTCGATGAATACTGTCCCATCCGCAGTCCAGCCCCAAACGTTCGCACCGCTCACAACACCGCCAGCCACCGCAGCAACACCATCCGCTCTAACTCATGACCATACTGCCGCACATTATGAGCCGGCGGATGCCATAACTTCGAATACTGCGGCCCCTATAGCTACGGCGACACGCTTGGATCCTTCGCGTCAACCCTTTTCAGCGCTTGCTTCAGATGTTGATCCGCCAGCCGCCATAATCCGCGCGATTCAAGCGGCCAATCTATCGGACGTTCCCATCAAGCTTGAATCAACCGAAAAGCTTCGCGATACCAAGGCGATGCCAATCAAATCAAAAAACAATGCAGCGCCGATCACTTTGCAGGATTCTAATTCCGCGACCGCGCCGGCAGCGGCGCTTGCATCCGAACGGCGGACGCGAGTACGTCAGCAACCGGCAGCGATTTTTTCTACCAACAGCGAACCTACCACGATCGGATTTACCAATTCGGACAAAGTCGCGACCTAGAGTACTGCTTAAATACCGGGATTTGAAAAGTCGCTATACGCCTCGAATTCATCCATCCGATCCGGGGCTTTATCGCTGAAGCGGGTAAAGTCCTTCTCCCACACCACTTCAATTTCACCGATGGGACCATTTCGCTGCTTGGCCACAATGATTTCCGCTTGTCCCGCATATTGCGATGCTTCTTCTTTTCGATGATAGTACTCTTCGCGGTGCACGAACATCACCACGTCCGCATCCTGCTCGATCGCGCCAGATTCACGGAGGTGACTCAAACGCGGCCGATGATCTTTGCTGTCTTCCGCTTGACGATTCAGCTGAGCTAGACAAAGTACTGGAACCTCTTGTTCTCGAGCCATACCCTTCAGGCGTCGCGCGATTTTTGCAACCTGTTCCTGTCGAGGATCTTTTGGATTATCGGGCTCAATCAACTGCAGGTAGTCAATCACGATCAAGCCGATTCGCCCTTCGCGCTGCTTGATGCGACGCGCGACCGCGGAAATCTCACTGACGGTGCGCGATGGTTTATCATCGACATACAATGGCGACGCGGCAATCTCGCCTGCCTTCTGCACTAAACGCAAACGATCTTCTTTGCTGATGGTTCCCGCTCTCAAGCGGTGTCCGTTCACCCGCGCTACCGAACACAGCAAACGGTCAGCCAGTTCGATACCTGACATTTCCAAACTGACGAATAACACGGGAGCCTTGTCTTTCATCGCCACATTTTCGGCGATATTCATGGCTAAAGCCGTTTTGCCCATACTAGGTCGAGCCGCCAGAATGAGCAGTTCGCCATTATGCATACCCCCGGTTTGTTTATCAAAATCGGTAAGGTGCGTTAACACGCCTCCGTCCACATGTGTGCCATCCATTCTGGCATCAATTCGATCCAGTGCGCGAACAAGAATATCGCTAATCGATTCCACCGAAGATCCGCTGCGTTCATCCTGAATCCCGAATATTTTTTGCTCCGCTTGCGAAACCAACTTTTTGGGATCGACCGACTCATCGTAAGCATCCTTCAAGATGGAAGAACTCGCTTCGATGAGCCTGCGAAGTATGGCTTTGTCGCGAATGATCTCGGCATAGTATTCCGCATGCCCAACATTGCCAACACTATTGGCCAGTTTTGCCAAATAGGCCGCACCACCGATCAGTTCCAAGTCACCCGAACTGCGGAGTTGATTGACCAGCAACGTCGTATCGACTTTGCGCCCAGATTCAAACATGGCAATCATGTGTTGATAGAGCTTGCGGTTCGCATCGTCGTAGAAATCGTCGCTTCGCAAAACCAACACCAGATCATCACACACGTCCGGATGCAGCAGCATACTGCCAAGCACTGCCATCTCCGCGTCGATGTCCCAGGGGGGCGATCGTTCTAAAATCTCGGCGGGAGTCATTGCAAACAAGTCATCTTGCCGTCCTTGACCATTCTCCCCTTTGCGAGTTCGTTTCCCTCGCCCTTTGCCGTTCTGGTCCCCTTTGTTGAACTCACTGGAATCCTTAGCCACCTTTTCTCACTCCTTGGCCCACTTCAAATTCATGCATCCACTTTGTCTGTTGTCCGCTTGTACTTGGCTCTATCGCAACCCCCACTGGTCAGGCCCCATCGGCATCGAGGTCGCGCAAATGCTCTTCGAATAAGCACTTGCAATTTTCAAAAATCGATGCAAATTTTGCAAATCTTTCCTTTGATAAACACCTGAACGGTATCGCTTCGACTCCATCGCATGTGTTCACCTGAGTGTGATGATTTTGGTAGGCCCGCCGATACTTCGATTTTCTAAGCTTGCCACAAGTCGCAGCGGGACTGGCCCAAGCCCCAATTCGGCAGCAACAGAAATCGTCCCCGCCTCTCCAACGCATTTCCCCAGCGATTCTCCATAACAGAAAAGTTCCAGAGAACTCGCCTTTGGATACCCCACTTTAACCTCAATCGTTTCGACCTGATCCCGCTGGATCTGCGCTGGCAATTCCATCACGAAATCGGCCCCTGAGACTTTATGATAAAAGCCCACTCGCCGCTCGAACTGTCGACGCAACAACGAATCATCGGTCGCAATGAACGAAATGTCATGATAGCCAGGGGGCAGGGATTCAAACCCAATAGAAATGTTTTCCATGAACGGATTCTCGCGAACCAAGCGGCCATTGATCATGAACTGCATGAACTTCGCGGCTGGCGTCGGCTTCCCAGAAACTTCCGCCGCCTGACGCAACTTAAACCTGACGTTCAAGCCGCCGATCAACTCATCCGCAGAACTCAAACCATCTAACTCGAATTCTGGGGCAACCCAAAAGGGCTTACACAACGGATCACCGACGATCAATAATTGATACGGCCCCAAAACCGAAAGATAAAAAGCCTCAGCCAGTGTCGCTCCCTCAGCGTAATGCGCGTGAATCATCGGATGCGGAAATTTTGCTTGAATGGCATAAGGCTCTGTCACTGTACCACTGCTACCTCCCGCGCCACCTCGCAGAAATTCCGACAATTTGGTTTGCCCAGCCCCAGGTGTCATGATGCCACCCAAACTCGTTAAATTCTCCGCGATGGCACCGGGCTGTAACGAACTGCCCGAACCTGCCCAATTGAAATCGGGAGCCCCAATCATCAACCCAATGCAATCGTTTTTATTTTGAGGCAAAATGCTGTCCACGACTTCGGCACGCTGCCCAAGTTTTTGCAATGCGGCAATGGCAAGTTCAAAGGCGGGTTGACGCGTCTTGGTTCGCACGTCTGCCGTTGACGTAAAGTAAAAAGTTCCTGGAGGCTGTTGACCATCGGCATCAATCGAACGCCTCAATTGAACCAAAGCTTCTTGAACCGTTGTCCCTTGCCCGCGCGTCACTGCCAGAACCGTAGACATGATGTGGCGAATCCCTTCGCTACGAACTGAACTAGAGATACCATTAGGCCCCCAAACTCCCCTCGATTCAAAACCAATCGTCGGTTGATAATCGAAAGATAAATCGACCGTCCGGGCGAGAAGTTCTTTAAATTGCGGAGCGTTCCGTAGCGACTCAAACGCCTCATCACTTGCTAACTTCCCCCGAAACCTCCAGCCTTCATCGATCGCTGCCTCTAACATATCGAGAGCATTTTCTCGATCTCCTGCCAACGCATACTGCGCCGCCGATAAATAGGCCGATGGAAATTGATTGGGCATTTCGATAAAGATCCCCTCGTAAGCTTTCGCCGCCTCGAGATGTTTCTTCTCTTTCACCAAGGAATCAATCGCATTCCACCGCGCTGATTTCTCTGCCGAAAAAGGACGCGAAAAATAGTGCTCTCCGGCGCGGCGCGCATAAAGATTGCAATCCAAGGCGACATAACTCGGATTGTTCTGCAAAACAAATTGACTCAGCATGGTCAACCCATTGATCGATCCCACCGCAGTTACATAGATGGGAAGATTGGGAATCTTCTTGAGGTCAGTGTCGATTTGGATGGCGGTCGGAAAATCCGCCGAATACGCGATGCACTTGATGTCATTCAGCCCGCGTCGATCGATTTCAGAAAATATCGGTCGCAATATCAACTGCCGAAATTGGTCGACCGTAATCACTTCTTCGTTGGGTATATCCTTCAGCACAATAACATTATGCGTTGGAATGTTTCGCCAGTGCACATAGTGATTGGCGATCGTCCGCGAGTCTGCCGACGCACCGTTGACCACCACCACCAATTGGCTCTCGGTCACCCCAGCGATCAATTCCTCCGCAGCCCATGACATACTGCCCAAGAGCGCCATCCAGCCAATCATCACCCACCAACCGAACATCGCCAGCCTAGAGGTTCCCCGAGGCATCTTGAGTTCGCATCGAATCCAAATTCTTGACATTCCGCACCCAGCTTTTCCGAAAAAACGAACTCTCCCCAAAACCGCTCGCTACCGGCCCGCCAACCTTTAACTACCGCACTTGCCAGCAAGCCCTTATGACCAGAGTACCAATTTATTGTGAACTCTATTGTGAACCAAACCCCCAGCCACATCCATAAACCACCTTTTTGTACTACGCTTTTAGTAACTACATCAGCGTCTTTGTTCACATCGAAAAACGCCGCAGCAAAAATGTGGCCCATGTGGGGTCGCGCTAGCGGTTCCTAACAAATTCCGAGTCTAACCACCGTAGTGACTTAAATTTACGGCCCAAATCGCCGATAGTTCTTGGGTCGATACTCGAATCCAGATTCTGAAAAAGAGACTGCCCACCCTTATTGCCCACTGGGAAAACACCCTGAAAAGGGGCCGTCAAAGGGACAGGGTGGTAGTCTGCAGAAAACGAGCAAGAGTGCGCGAAGCGGCAAACCTTTCCGAAAAGGTTCACTTGCAAGCCTCGCTGCAATCTTTATAATCTCGACCTCGATTGGAGTGCGAGTATCGCAAATCATACCGGTGCACCGAACCGGTGGGGCAAGCGAATGACCTGAAGTGTCGACTGCGGGTGTAGCTCAGTTGGTAGAGCACAACGTTGCCAACGTTGTTGTCGTGGGTTCGAATCCCATCACCCGCTCTTGAGGTCATCCTTGCCCTTCGTTTTTTGATCCCTTGAATTTTCTGGATTCCCGGTCTCCGGGGTGGATTACTGAGATGGAAGAGTCTGCTGCATCGTCGGAAAGCGTTGCTTTGGAAACTGCAGAAGGGACTGCGGAAACGCTGAAGATTTCCCACAAAATTGACAGCCCGAGCTCTTGTGTTCGTCACGTGGTCGTGACGGTTCCTCGCGAAGAAATTGCTAAAGCTTTGCACAAAGCTTTTGATGATCTGAGACCGCGAGCCGATTTGCCAGGCTTTCGTATCGGTAAAGCACCTCGAAAATTGGTGGAGAAAAAGTTCTATCCCCAGGTAGCCGACCAAGTCAAAAATAGCTTGCTGATGCAAAGCTTGCAGCAGGTCACCGAAGGTGGACATTTTTCTGCGATTAGCGAACCGAATTTCGAAATCGAAGCAATCGAGTTGCCCGAAGAAGGCGACTTCACCTACGAATTCACGATCGAAGTTCGTCCAGAATTCGAAACGCCAAACTGGAAGGGACTTTCTTTAAGGAAGCCTGTTCACAGCTTTTCGGACCAAGAAATCGATCGGCATTTGCATCGCACCTTGAGTCGATTCGCGTCCGCGACAGCAGTGGACGACGCAGCGGCCATCGGCGATACGCTTACCGCCAAACTGACCTTCTCCAAAAACGGTGAAGTATTCAATGAAATCGATGAGATTCGAATCGAATTGCGCCCCACGCTGAGCTTCCCGGATGCCGAAATATCTGACTTCGGAGCAACCGCTGCCGGCGCGAGAGAAGGGGAAAAGAGATCCCTGAAGGCAATTATTTCCGCCGAAAGCTCCAATGAAGCCTATCGCGGGCAAGAGGTTGATGTCGAACTGTCCATTATCGAAGTCAGTCGCTTGATCATTGATGAATTGTCCGCGGGCTTTCTCGAATCGCTCGGTTTCAAAGATGTCCCCGAACTAAAGACATACGTTCGCCTGGAACTCGAACGACAACTCGAGTACCGTCAGCAACAAGACTTGAGAAACCAAATCACGGCGGAATTGACTAAGAACGCGAAGTTTGATCTTCCAGAAGATCTCGTTCGACGTCAGTCCAATCGCGAAATTCAACGACAAGTTTTGGAAATGCAGCGCAGTGGTTTCGAAGAGGATGCGATTCGCGAAGCATCCAACGTGCTCCGCCGGAACGCTCAAGCGATCACGGTCAAGGCTCTTCGCGAGCACTTTATCCTGGAAAAGATCGCTGAAGAATTGAAGATCGAACCGACCGCAGAACAATACGAGACAGAAATTCAGCTGATTGCCGAACAATCCGAGACCAGTCCACGACGCGTGCGAGCGCGGCTTGAAAAGACCGGGCAGATGGACGCGCTTCGCAATCAGATCATCGAGCGTGAAGTGATCCGAGTGATTTCAGAAGCTGCTTCGTTGACCAACACCGAGGATTCGAAACTGATCGCGGATGATCCTGTAAGCTTTGCGATTTCATCCACCATTGCACCGGAACCCTCAGCGATTCCTGAGGCAAAATTCAGTGACTCGATCGATACCAAGACAGGCAAACCGACCAACGACTAACCCTCCTTGGACGAACCAAGCTAAAACCAAGAGCCGGCTTCATCGCCGGCTCTTTTTCTATAGGCCGCGATAAACTCCTCCGACGTCTTACCTTACGCTGGCAATTGTTTTTCAAAATACTTGCCCAAAATAGTTTTTTTTGCGGCTTTGCTTGCAGCCAATCGGCGGCCAGCCTGTGCCGAGCGGCCCACCAACAGACCCAACTCTCTATCCAGCCAACTCCAGTTATTCGGAAGGAGGGGAAGGGAGGAATGATCCAGTTTAAGCCTATTGGGTGACCTGCAATGTCTAATCCAAGGCAATTATCTATTTTGCTTTATGCCACTTAATGGGATTTATTTCGATGTAGTCATCTTGCCGAAGCAAGGGCAAATGGGAACGATATGGAATAACGATTTGCTAGTCTCCGCCGGCGTCCAACGCTGAGGTCTCTGAGACCTCGAGGTACGTTCGGAGAATCTTAATGCTCTTCAAGAAGGAACGCACATTGAGCCCGTATTCAAAGAGCCCGTATTCAAAGAGCCCGATTTCAGCAAGCCAGTATTCGCACTTACAGCCGATTCAGGATTCCTACAGTTATCAAAGTGTGCAGCGCCAACGCCAACTTACCCTTGGCGACTTGCTGCTGGAAAACCGTATCGTGTTTCTGCAAGGTGAGATCTACACCGGCAATGCGAACGAAGTGGTGATGAAACTTTTGTATCTGCAGAGTGAGAATCGCCGGAAAGATATTCATTTTTATATCAACTCCCCCGGCGGGGATGTGATTGCAACTTTAGCAATCTATGACACCATGCAAATGATCTCTTGCCCGGTCGCAACCTATTGCGTCGGACAAGCAGCTAGCGGCGGAGCCATCCTGCTGGCTGGTGGCACCAAAGGCAAACGCTATGTGTTGCCGCACAGTCGCGTGATGGTTCATCAACCGGCCGGTGGGGTGAGCGGACAGGTGACCGACATTGAAATTCAAGCTGCCGAAATTTTAAAGTATCGCGAAACGCTCAACGGCATATTGGCCAGCCACACCGGAAAATCGGTGGAACAAATCGCCAAGGATACCGACCGCGACTTCTTTCTCTCGGCCCAAGAATCTATCGATTATGGCTTGGTGGATCAAATGTTGACCAAGCAGCAAGTCGCGTCCGAAGACGACGATAAATAATTCGCTGATCGTACCAACCCAATTCAACTAGGATTTTACACGATGCCTTTAATTCCCTACGTCATTGAAAAGAGTGGTCGCGAAGAGCGGATGTACGATATTTACAGCCGACTTTTGAAAGACCGCATCATCTTCTTGGGAACCCAAGTCGATGACCAAGTGGCCAATGCCTTGGTCGCTCAAATGCTATTTTTGCAATCGGATGATCCCAAAGCGGATATCCATCTTTACATTAACTCTCCGGGCGGAAGCGTTAGCGCTGGCATGGCCATTTATGACACGATGCAATTCGTATCGTGCGATGTGGCGACCTATTGCATCGGCCAAGCAGCTTCGATGGGCGCCGTTTTGCTAGCCGCTGGAGCGAAAGGGAAACGCTTTGCACTTCCCAATGCGCGAATCATGATTCATCAACCTTTGGCGGGTATGCAAGGCACCGCCGAAGAGATCGCCATTCATGTGCGCGAATTCCAACGCATCAAACAAAAGCTCAACGGTATTTTGCTCAAACATACCGGCCAAACCTTGCAAAAGATCGAGCAGGACACAGAGCGGGATCGCTTTATGTCTGCGGACGAAGCCGTAGGTTATGGTCTGATCGACCGCGTGGTGGAATCGATGCCACGCGTCGAAACAGAAGCCAAAAAAGAGTAAGACCGCAGATCGCCATGCAACCTTAGGGGTTGCTGGTGTTTTTTGCAGATAGTCTATCGAATCGACACATTTTCAAGACCCTCGAGTGTCATCACTGGAGGGTTTTTCATGCGCTGCTTCCAAAGTTTAGCCAAGGCTAAGATACAAGTCTGCATACTTTTGCAGTTGCAGTGAAAGCTGAAAATCGCGTTCTATTTTTTCGCGATTCCGGATTCCCAAAGCGTTGCGGAAGTTCTCGTCCGTGGCGATTTTCTTTATCGCCGATTGCCATGCTTCACGGTCCTGCGGGGGAACAACTTGCCCTTCGCTCGGTTGACCTAACAGTTCGCGTATCCCTTGAACATCGAAGGCGACGACTGGCCTGCCTTCCGCCATCGCCTCCAAACAGACATTGGGCATCCCTTCATAGCGTGCGGGGAGCAGTAGCACTTCGGAAGCCCGCATCCACTTTCTGGGCTCAGCGAGCCACCCGACCCAATGAATCCTTTGGGCCATCTCCGGTTGTTCGCTCTGCAATTGGGCCAGTTGCTTTTGAAGCCTGGCCAACTGGTTTCCTTTACCGGCGATGACCAAATGGTGCTGGGGTAGAGTGGACAGCCAATCGCTCGCCGTATCGATCAACCAAGTCACTCCTTTTTGAGCCTCAAGACGCCCAACGAACAGGGCCACTTTGGCATGGGATGGCAACCCCAGCGATTGCCAAGATACTTCTTGACCATCGTTGCTCACCGGTTCGACACCGTTGGGAATCACGCTCCATTTTGACGAGTGAATAGGACTGTATTTTTGATAGGCCAGCCGCGCTCCTTGGCTTACAGCGACAATGCGATCAGCGCGACGAAAGGCGAGACTCTCCATCGCCAGTCGCTGTTTTCTTGGATCAGCCACACGCACGCCGGCCACCCAACTCAAACGTTTCGACCCAGCCGCGCTTCGGCGTCCCGGCAGACCAACCAAAGCCGCCGAAGCGATCATGTTGGCGTGAAACAAAAAAGACTGCAGTACATCTGGGGGCGAATCGTGAAGATATTTTCGCAATTTGATGATGGCGTTTCCCGCGTTCCAAACTCGATCTGCCCCCAGTCCAAAAACATCCACACCCCCTTGGCGCATTCGCTGAACCAAAGAATCTTCTGGCTCTAAAGGGAGGGAGGCCAACGAAAAAACACGGACAGATGCACCTTGTTTTTTCAGGAACAACGCCAAGTCAGTCAAACACTTTTCCGCCCCGCCAACATACAATTCGGTAATGAACAAATCCACCCTGCGTCCTGTCCATTGAATCGAGGTTGTGCACTCTGGGTTGTTGCCGTTTTGCATGTTCTTTTGAATCCATTACCTCGTCTCGTCGAAACGTCGCTTGGGCGTTATGCTGACACAATCTTGAGGAGAAGGCTAGACGATGTCTGAATCTATCGGTGAACTATCTTTATACGACTATGATTTGCCGCGCGACCTGATCGCCCAGCATCCGTTGAATCGCCGCAGCGATGCCAGATTGTTGCATCTGGAGCGTTCCAGCGGCAAGATGAACCATTATCATGTTCGAGATCTCGTCGATCTATTGAGACCTGGTGACCTAGTAGTCGTTAACGATACAAAGGTAGTCCCCGCGCGCCTGATCGGTTTTCGGACAGCGACCGGAGGACGCTGGGAAGGCCTCTACCTACAATCCGATTCCAACGGCATTATGGAATTGCTGAGCAAGACGCGCGGTTCGTTGCGGCCCGAAGAGACCTTAACGCTCCGCGACCGCGAAGGACGCGAGGTGGAAGAACTGGTCGTGTTTTCCTCAACCGAAGATGGCAAATTGCTCGTTCGCTCACGCAGCGGTACGCCCGTCATTGAGTTACTGGAGCGATTTGGAAGAGTCCCACTGCCACCCTACATTCGCGATGGACAGATGGTCGATTCCGACGAATCGTCGTATCAAACCGTGTATGCGCGCAACCCGGGTTCCGTAGCGGCCCCGACGGCAGGCTTACACTTTACCCCCGAGCTGCTCCACGCTCTCAGAGGTAAGGGGATCGCGATCGCTGCAGTGACCCTGCATGTGGGTGTGGGAACCTTTCAGCCCGTTAAGACATCCCACCTCAGCGAACATAAAATGCACAGCGAATGGTTTGAGGTGAGCGATGCGGTCGCCAAGAAAATCAACAGTTGTAAAGCTGCCAACGGTCGTATCATCGCTGTAGGCACCACCACGGTCCGAACACTGGAAACGGCCGCCCTACAAGGCTCAGGCAAACTGGTTGCCTGTTCGGGCGATACCGATCTGTTCATTCGCCCCCCCTTTAAATTTCAAGTGATCGACGGACTTCTCACCAACTTCCATCTACCGAAAAGCACATTGCTGATGTTGATCAGCGCCTTTGCAAGTCGCCCCTTTATCATGGCGGCTTACCAAGAGGCGATCGAGCAACGCTATCGCTTCTACAGCTACGGCGACTGCATGCTGATTTTGTAAATCATTTGACCCTACTCACTACGTAAGGAATTGCGATGAATAAGGAAGAAGAAGTACTGGTCATCACCGAAAGTCTCTTTGATCAACTCGGCCGCTTTTCAGGCTTTCAAAAAGATGTGACTCCCTATCTGAAGGAATTGATGAATCCAGCCAATATGCAGTTTCGCGCCCGCGGTCACGTTGAAGATGATCCCAGTTTTAAGCAATTGATTCCGTATTGCATTTTGGTTCACTCCGATTCCCAGGGCGTCACGCACGTTTTTCAGTACACACGCGGTAAAGGTCAAGGCGAACAACGACTGCATGCCAAACTCAGCATCGGTATTGGAGGGCATATATCCCGCGAAGATGCGGCGGGAAGCAAGGAGCCGTATCGAACCGGAATGCGCCGCGAACTCGATGAAGAAGTCATTATCGAAAGCCCCTTCGAAGAAACTTTGGCCGGTATGATCTTCGACGATACGACCGAAGTTGGAAGGGTCCACCTGGGATTGGTTCATTTCCTCAAACTTCAGTCCCCCAACGCAAGAGGCCGCGAAGCCGATTTGCTTGAGAGTGGCTTTGTCCCCCTTTCCCAGTTGAAAGAAAATTTTCATCGGCTTGAAACTTGGTCGCAGCTTTGCGTTCAAAACCTGTTTTAGGTAGCCGCCGATGAATTAGCGTTTTCCCCTTTTGCACTCTGAGGTCTACGCAATGATCTATTTGGATCATCATGCTACCACCCCGATGGATCCCATCGTTCGCGATGCGATGCTACCCTATCTCTGCGAACACTTCGCCAATCCCGGTAGCACATCTCACGTGGCAGGTCGCTCGGTGGCTCAGGACGTTGAAGAAGCCACTTGCCAAATTGCGGCCGCCCTTGGCGCATCGGCCGATGAAATCGTCTTTACCAGCGGGGCGACCGAGAGCATCAATCTGGCCCTCTTCGGAACGCTATTGCACCCACGCGAAAAACGTCGGCAAGTGATCAGTGTGGTAACCGAACACCGCGCCACGCTCGACCCACTTCAGCGCCTGATGAAATCCGAAAAAGATGTTCTCCTGCTCCGCGTATCCCCTCAATCCCCCCAACTCGCAGGCACCATTCCCGGCCAGCTCGATCTCAATGAACTGGAAATGCATCTAAGCGAGAATACCGCTTTGGTAAGTGTCATGCTGGCCAATAACGAAATCGGAGTCCTTCAACCCATCGCTCAGATCGCCGAACTCTGCGCTCGCTACGCCGTTCCGCTGCATTGCGATGCCGCCCAGGCCGTAGGCCGTATCCCCGTCGATGTGAACCAGTTGAATGTCGACCTGATGAGTTTCTCGGCGCACAAGTTTTATGGTCCCAAGGGCGTGGGGGGCCTGTATGTTCGCAGGCGACCACGCTCGACCAGACTTCTGGCACAAATCGTAGGTGGTGGCCAACAACAAAATCTGCGTTCTGGCACACTCAACGCCCCTGGAATCATCGGAATGTCCGCCGCCTTGAAAGTATGCCTCGAGCGAATGGAAATTGATCAAGCCCACACCCGCAACTTGCGCGATCGACTCTGGGAGGGCTTAAAACAAGCCATCCCCGGCACCTTGCTTAATGGACCTAGTTTGTCCGATCCCCAACTCCGATTGGCCGCCAATCTGAACTGCTCTTTTCCAGGCATCGAGGGGCAAAGCTTGATGCTCGCGATTCCCGAACTGTGCGTAAGCAGCGGAAGCGCTTGCACAACCGCAGACCCCCATCCCAGCCATGTGCTGCTGGCGTTGGGATTGGAAGAAAACCGCGTCAGGTCCAGTCTCCGTTTTGGGATAGGCCGGTTCAATCAACCTGCGGAAATCGACCTGGCGATCCAATTAATCGCCCAGGGGTACCGAAAACTGGCCGCAATGGGCTAGAAAGGTCGATAAAGGGAAAAAACAATGGGTGTTGTCAAAAATCGGGCCCGAACTCAACCAGTTTCCCTTGTCACAATGAGCCCAGCGCGCCTACATTTATAGACGAAGCGAAAAATATGGCCGAAACCACTCGCTGACTGAACGTTAGCTTCCGCAAAACGACCCCAGTCCTGCAGGGTGACCCGTTTGGCAAGATTGCCTGTTCGGCAATGTTTTCCCGTTTAGCAATGTTTTCCCGTTCGGCAATGTGGCCCGTTTAGCAAGGCGGCCTGATCTGCAAGACGGTGCTTTAAGCGGAAATAACCGGCCGGCAGCGGCTTCCGGAAAAGGTGCCTCAGGTACCTTGCCGAAATTCAGTTGCTGATGGCAAGTGATTCCAGGCACTTTGCTGTACGAAAGTCGTTGAGCCCAACGAATCGAATTTCGATTCGATCTTCCATAGCGTAATGTTTTATCGTTAAGGTTTGAGGAAAGGTAAAAGTCCATGGCAGTGATCCTGACCGAGAAGGCTGCAGAACAAATCAAGAAGTTTCGCACTGAGCATGAATTCAGTGACCAGTCGTTTTTGCGGATTGGCGTAGTTGGCGGCGGTTGCAGCGGCTTGGATTACGCGATTTCGTTTGACGATCGTTTTGATGAAACCAAAGATAGCCGTTACGAGCAACACGGCGTTTCGGTGGTCGTCGACAAGAAGAGCGCTTTGTACCTGGATGGAACCAAAGTGGATTGGTATCAAAGCTTTGAAAAGCAAGGCTTTGTTTTCGACAATCCAAACGCCACCAAGACCTGCGGTTGCGGTAAGTCATTCCAAGCGTAACTCCCTGGCGCATACCCGATACTGTTTCGCGAACGCAGGTAATGCGTTTCGGAATAGCTGCTGGCTGTTTGAACGGAACTTAAGGCTGGGTGACTCCTGAGTCATCCAACCGCCCTTCCTGAGATATAACCTGCCATATTGCATGGCCGAGGCGTGACGCGAGGACATACCAGGCATCGCTCACTCGGTGTGACAGATGGCGCAGGACCTGCGAGAAACCTCTAATTACGAGAGAGGCTGTACGCAGGAATGGGGATACGCTCGTATCCACGCTTTGTTGTTAGGCAAGTCCTCACCAGGCGTCCAATCACTAGGCGTCCAATCAACAGGCGTCCAATCAACAGGCGTTTATTGCAAGCGACTTGTTATCCGGCGATGAAAAAGCACTGAAGCTCGACCCACCGGGTCGAGCTTTTTTTGTAGACTAATCGGTTGAACGAGGCTTCCGCGGACTAGATGTTTCAGCGGGCTAAGCGTGCGGGCCGAACTTTGTTTTCAGAAGAGGCAAACATTTCAACCATGGAAGAGCGGATTTATATTTTGGGCGTGGGCGATGATGGCTACGAAGGCCTCAGCCGACATGCGCAGAATTTACTTAGCGAAGCGGGTTTGATCCTAGGCCCACCCGGACTCATTGAACGCTTGAAAATGGTTTCGCAACCCAAGGAACTTGCCCCCGCGAACCTCGACCGTTTAGTTGAAAGACTGGAAGAGTCGCTGGGGAAACAACGGATCGTGCTGCTGACTCATGGCGATCCGCTTTTCTTTGGTACAGCGAGATACTTGTGCGATCGACTGGGCAAAGATCGATTCGAAGTTGTACCGCACGTGAGCAGTATGCAACTCGCTTTTGCTCGTGTCAAAGAGAACTGGGATGACGCGTACCTTACCAATCTGGCGACCCAACCTTTATTGCGCGTGCTGGAAAAGATTCGCATCGCTGAGAAGATTGGTATCTTTACCACTTCCGAATTGCCCCCATCGGTGATTGCCAAAGCGTTGTTGCAGGCAGGCATCGACTATTTCCATGTATACGTTTGCGAAAACCTGGGAGCCAAAGACGAACGAGTCACGCGAGGTTCGCTGGAACAAATTGCCGAAGAAACTTTCGCGCCGCTGAATATCATGTTGTTACTGCGGAAAGCTAATGCGCCGGATCGCCCGATTGCCATGCAGGGTAAACGACTTTTTGGCAATCCGGACGAACTGTTTTTGCAATCGCAACCTCGCCGCGGTTTGATTACGCCGATGGAAGTGCGGGCGATTGCTTTAGCGCAACTGGACCTCGGCCCTTCGAGTATCGTGTGGGACGTAGGTGCTGGCACAGGCTCAGTGTCGATTGAAGCGGCCCAGTTAGCGGTAGCTGGTCGTGTATTTGCCATTGAAATGGAAGCCGCTGACTACAATCTGCTTATCGAAAACACCCGCCGCTTCAACGTAACCAATGTGCTGCCCGTTTTGGGGGAAGCTCCCAGGGCTTGGCTCGATCTGCCGGAGCCCGATGCTGTGTTTCTGGGTGGAACTGGACGAGCGGTCTCCGATCTGGCCGCGGCGGCCTGGGAGAGACTTCGACCGGGAGGTCGTCTGGTCGCTAGCATCATGAGCATGGAGTATGTCGTGACTTTGCAGCGTCAATTGATGGAACATGGAATCGAACCGCAAACTTTAATGATCCAGCTTTCACGCAGCAACTATCAACTCGAACAACTTCGCTTAGAGGCAGCCAATCCAAGTTTTTTGGTTGTTGCCAAAAAGGAATTGAGTTAGCCCTATGTCGGATATTATTTCCCATTACGTTGGTGATTTCGCGCCGCTGGATGTCTTGGCCGTTGGTGCTCATCCGGATGACTGCGAGATCGCCTGCGGTGGCACATTGGCAAAAATGGTTCGACAAGGCTATCGTGTCGGCATCGTCGATCTGACCAACGGCGAACCAACCCCGCGTTGTCCCAGTCCAGAGGTCCGCGTGGCCGAAGCGATGGCTGCTGCGGAAACTCTCGGAATTCACATGCGTGAAATCCTGCCACTTCCCAATCGGCGACTCTTCGATTCCTTTGAAAATCGCGTCGCATTGGCCCAAAGAATTCGCTTGCATCGCCCCAAGATTGTGATCGGATTCGGTGATAAAACTCCAATGGCATCTCCCGATCATTATCAAGCTACGCTTATCACGGATGCCGCAGTGTTCTACTCAAGGCTCACCAAATGGGATGAATATTTTGATAACCTTCCCGTGCATGCGGTGCAGCGACAACTTTACTTTCGCCTCCCGTTCGAAAACCCAACCTTGCCGGGCTTCGAATCGCAGATAACCGTCGATATCAGCGAGACCTTGGAACAAAAACTAAAGTCGATCGCCTGTTACCAAACACAGTTTCCAGCAGAGAAAGCTTATGTCTTCGATCGAGTCCGCGGAGCAGCCTGGGCGGCGGGCGGGCACGCCGGAAGCGGCGCTGGTGAGGTTTTCCTATGCGCAAAACCGCTTTTTGTCACAGATCTTGTACACACCGTGTTAGGCTGAGCCAACGGCCCAAAACAAGCCGCGATTGAATCGAGTATGAGACCATTTTCTACGTTTAATATGATCAGCAACGCCAGCAAGGGAAATTCCCACTGGCTATTGCAGCTGCGCTGGGTTGCGGTCGTCGGCCAACTTCTGACCATCGCCATCGCACGCTGGATCTTTAACGTGGAAATGAAAGCGGGAACGTTAATTGCCCTGGTCGGCATTACGGCAATTACCAATACGCTCTTCTGGATCTATCTGCGAAAACTAGATTCATCCGCCAAGCAAACCCCACCTCAATACGTCAATGATTGGATCCTGCCAGCGATTCTGCTGCTGGATATGAATGTGCTCACCGCCATGCTCTACTTCTCTGGCGGACCAACCAACCCTTTCTTATTTTTTTATTTTGTCAATGTCGCAATCGGTAGTATTTTGCTGCACTCTACCGGCACTTGGCTGCTGGTCTGCAATGCGGTAATTGGCTACCTATTCCTGCTCAACTTTCATCACTCCATTCCTCTGCTCAGCGAATCGTTAGACTCTCCCAAAAGTCCACCGCTGCATCGCTTTAGTTTTTTCATCGCATTCGTAACCTGCTGCCTGGTCGTTACCCACTTTATTCGCTTGCTCTACCAACAACTCCTTGAGCGCGAGCAACAATTGCGCCGCGTCGAACAACAAGAGGCAAAGGTTAAACGCTTGGAAGCCTTAGCAACCTTGGCGGCCGGAGCAGCACACGAATTGGCAACACCCCTATCGACGATCGCAGTGGTCGCCAAAGAACTCTCGCGCACTGTACCTAAATGGAATGCACCCGATGCACTTAAGAACGACCTGAGTCTCATCCAGGATGAATTGAAACATTGCCGGATGATTTTGGATCGAATGCGGGCCGGGGCAGGGGAGGCGTCTGGCGAACATTTGGAGAATATTTCCGCATCGATGATTGTCGATGAAATCTTGGTTGGCATTCGCGACAAAAATCGGATCAGCATCGATCGCAACCTCCTCCCGACCAATTCGCTAAAGCTGCCTCTCCAAGCTGTCGCGCTGGCCATTCGGAATTTGGTGCAAAATGCACTTGATGCCAGCCCGCAGGATCGATCGATTCAACTCGTTATGGAAAGCACTTCAGAAAAAGGCTGGGAAATCGTGGTCCGCGACGAAGGATCCGGCATGCCCGCCAATGTGCTAGAACGCATAGGTGAACCTTTTTTCACCACAAAAGAACCTGGAAAAGGCATGGGTTTGGGAGTTTATCTAACACACAACGTCATCCAAGGACTGGGTGGTAACATTCGCTATCAGAGCAAGCCAGGAGAGGGGACGACCGTTCGCATCACTCTTCCGCCTCGTAACGTCTAATCGGATCGTAAGGAATACTTCCTCCTGCACCGCGACAATTTATCCCGGCTAATTTCGTCACGCGGTCGCGAGGTAACGTAGAATTGCTCTTGGGATGGGAAATGCTTGGTTGTTCTTCGGCCGTCAATGGAACTACCTGGCAACTTGATGTTTTACAAGCGATTTTGTCGGTTCGGGTTGATATTACCAATCACCTCTTGTAACGGTTTTCCAATGACAGAAGGAAAAATACATCCAACGGCCCAAAGTATCTTGCTGGTTGACGACAGTGTCGTGTTGCGAGACCGATTGGCGCAAGCCTTTCGAGAACGCGGTTATCGAGTCGAAGTGGCCGGCAATTATGATGAAGCCTTGAGCGTCTTTCAGCAATATCCGACCGATCTCGCAGTCGTCGACCTTCGCATGCCTGGCAAACCAGGTCTCGCCCTGGTACCTCAACTTAAAAAGATCCGACCGGAATGCCGCGTTTTGATTCTCTCCGGTTTTGGGAGTATCTCCACGGCGATCGATGCAGTGCGTCTGGGGGCGACTAATTTTCTCCCCAAACCGGCAGATGCGGATGATATTCTAGCGGCCTTTGCTCGCGGCGATGCAGCCGTCGAGATACCGCAAGCCGAGGAAGAAATTCCTGTTCCCACGCTGGCCCAAGCGGAATGGGAACACATCCACCGAGTCCTGGCAGATTGCAGTGGAAATATCTCCGAAGCAGCGCGAAGACTGGGGATCCATCGCAGATCGCTGCAACGCAAACTTCGGAAACGCGCTCCCTAAATAAAAATCTTTCTCGGCATTCTGCTGCATTCCTTAGCCGCCACCAATGTCCCGGCGACTCAACCGAACTCAGCAAGATAATTCTCTACGCCAAGCCGACAATACGCACAATCGATACTTCTTGACAATCGCTGTCGCAGGCTCTCTCTCCCTCTCCGCCCTCCATCCAACGGCTTGACAAACACGGCCTCGTCAACCAAGCACTCCCCGCAAGATGTTATCAAGCGTTACCGAATCGAGATTTGTACAAACGAGGTGAGCTTAAGTTTCATACTGGTAAACTGTAACGGATATACCGGCCGCCAAGACCGGTTGTTCTTTTTATACGCTTCGTTCTTGTCAGGTAAAATCTTCCGGTTGTTCCTCGCAATCCGTTCCTTCCGTTCTTATCGACCGCAAAGTCGTAACAGGCGTTTCGGCAGTCATATTCGATTATTCAACCAAGTACGCTGAACCGATTCCCAACATGTAGTCGGTGTTAGGCGTTATCAGACAGAAATGTCTGTTTGCCGAAAGCCGTTGATCTAATCACAGTGGGTGAGTCGAAACCATGTTGCCGTCGCAATCAACCCAAAATGCATGGATTGCTGGCCGCCAGTTTTTGCGCCTCACAATAATTGGCTGCTTGAGCGGATGCATGTTGACCCCCTCCCTTCAGGCACAAGATTCACATCGCGAACAAGAGCGTATTCGCCAGCCTAGTCTTCGCCTTGCTGCGGAAACCTCCAAGTCTCTCAGCGCCGAACCGACGCTGCCTCGCAATAACAGTATCGCTACTTCTGAAACATCCAATCAATCGATTCCAGTACCTGCAGAAACTCGCGCATCTGCCGAGGCAATTAAGCCGATTGCATTCCGTTCTGGCGCGATCGGCTCAGGTATTGAGGGGGGTGGAGAATACCCAAATGTAAATGCGTCCTCTCCGATCGCATCCCTTGAAAATCCTCCAGGCTGGAACGCCGTGGAAAAGAGTATTCGCGAAAAGCTTGAGTTGTGCGATACGATGCTTCGGCGAGGCGCCATTTTTTCTGCGCGGCAAACCTGCTGGAAAGGACTTGAGGAACTATGCCAAGTTTTGGATTTACATGATCCCCGCGGCAAACGGATTGAAAGTTTGCGCCGAGCTTTGGTAGCAATGCGAGAGGAAGAAGATTTCTATCGTTATTCCGATATCCAACTCGCTCGCGGTGAAACTCTTGCTAATCTCTGCTTTGCTCATCAGACCCCTATTGTTCGAAGCTTGCTCGAACAAGATCGTTCGTCGACTAACGGTTTCAATCCCTTGATTGCCGCCCAGCATTATCGTTCTTACGCGCGGGATCAATTAGTGCAAGCCTGCGACTACCATCCATGGGGAGCCGATTTGCTGTATGCACTTGGTAAAGCGTTCGAGAAGCAGGCGTGGGAAGATCGTTCCCGATCGGCCTTAGTGCACCAGCATGCCGAATTGGTTTATCAGGCTGCGCTTGAAACCAATCCCAAACAATCACTCGCAGCTACCCAGCTCGGTTATGTACTATTGCAACTGGATCGTCCACAGGAAGCACAAATCGTGCTGGTGCGCAGCCTCCAAGTCGCACCTTCCCAGGCCAGTTTGCAAAATCTTGCCGAGGCTTATCGACGACTCCATGATGCGACTGCAGTCCAGTGGTGCGTAACACAAATCGCTTTATTGCAGCAAAATGAGCAAGCCAAGCAAATTGAAATTCCCTTCACGGAAATCGATCCACGACAATTCGCCGCGATCAGTCCTCGCGACGCGGCCTATGTGCAGGGAAATGGCACTAGCCTATCCGCCGGTTCCTCGCAGAGTAATGCAGCTTACTCCAATTCCGCACAACGCATAGCAACCCAACCCGCGCCACAAAGCAATCCCGATTCGAATGGCGCCAAGGGTTGGCTTCCGAGCCTGTGGCGATAACTTTCATCAAAACATTTTTGACAGGAGACGTTAGCTGGTGTTGTATTTTACGACGAAGTTAATCGCGTTCCAGCGAAACGTTCGCCGCATTGGCGCAGTAGGGCTCATCGCCACTACGCTGATGATTCTATGCTTTCCCACTAATCTTGTTGGACAAGATGGGACGGGCCAAGCCCCAGCACCGCAGGTTTTTGTTGAGAACCCGAGCATGCCTAGTATGGCTCATGGTTTTTTATTGCAACAGCCTCAAGCGTATTACGGTGGTTGCCCAACTTGCATGCAGGGTATTGACTGTCGCGACCATTGCGGAAAATCTGTCGGATGGTCTGCCATGCGACCTCTCGATTTCCAACCTCTTCTCCATGGTGAATTTATCGGACCGATTCGTTTGCCTGCCATGGTGGATTATCGAATGCGCCCCGGTGATGAACTCCAATTTGTCTACATCCTCAATCGCGAACAGCGTATCGGGGAGTATCGTTTACAGGTTGGAGACCAAGTCCGAATCAGCTACAGCCTTGATCCTAACCTGACGCAGGGCGACCTCAGTCGCGGCGTCGAAATCCTCCCAGACGGGACTTTGATCTTGCATATGATCGGAGCCGTTCCGGCTGCCGGACTGACGATTCCCCAACTGCGATCCCAATTGATCAAAAGCTACAGCGGTTTCTTCAAGAACTTCGATGAACAGTCCAGCGGCGCAAGCTTGGATGTCATCCCGGTGAAGATCAATACAAAATTGGAAGACTTGCGCAATGCGGTCACCAACCTAGGTGGCTTCAATTCAGGTCAAGCCGTGAATGCGACAATCATGCCTGATGGCAAGGTCGATCTACCCCTGATTGGACCTGTCCTATTGCAAGGCATGACGCGAGAGGAAATAAAAACGGAAATCAATTTGCGGTACGAATCCGTTGTCGCCGGAATGGTAGTGGAACCTCGTTTGCTGCGACAAGCACCTCGCCGAGTCTTTATTTATGGGCAGGTCCGCGAGCCTGGTGTCTATTCGCTGGATGGCCCCACTACGGTAACGCAAGCCTTAGCGTTGTCCAAAGGTATTTTGGTCGGAGGTAATGATCGGCAAGTCATTATCTTCCGCCGGGCTGATGATTGGCGATTGGTAGCGACCAAACTCGACCTACGTGGCGCTCACCTCGGCAAAGATCCCTCGCCGGCAGATGAGATCTGGATTCGCGATAGCGACCTGATCATTGTCCCTCGAACTCCGATGAAGCTGACCAATGATTTCGTGCGTCAGGTATTTACCGAGGGTATTTATGGGGTCGTACCCTTCGGTGGTATCAATATTCAGCTGGGCGATCAGCAATAGCTTGCCATTTTGGGAACCGAAATTTCAAAAGGCTGGTCACTTTTCTAGATGACTTCCTCTTAAAAATGCCCATTTCCCTTCTCCTCGAAACACCCTGATTTCGTTCTAATACTCCGATCGTCTGAATTCACCTGTTTGCTGGTTTACTTTTTGGAAGATGCTCCTATGTCCATCCCAGCTACCGATGCACTGCTGATCGCCGGTATTCCCGCTTTGAATATGTCGCTATACCGGCAGATTCGATTTTTGGTGGGTGATCCAACTGCCTATCTGCAATGGAAAAATGCGGCAGGTGAAATGTGCAGCGTGCTGATTCTACGCGATATCGAAATGGATCGAGCCAAGAAAACAGCTCGCGCGCAATCGATCGCCTCTCCTCGCGATTATGCTCCTGAAACGGGTTTGAGCGGTGATCGTGAAACGGCAACCGCCCAGGCAGCTGCCGAGTGTTTTCGTCGCGCCGGAATCACAACCGTAAAGAGCGATCGATCGCTCCCCTTGATCTACGCCGAGATGGCAAAACGAGCGGGTATCGAAATCGTATGCGATACCGAATGGGGAGTCCTGGAACGACGCTGCAAAGATGAGCAAGAAATTGCCTGGATGCAAGAAGCCCAAGCTACGACCGAAGGCGCCATGGAGATGGCTTGTCGCTTGATTGCCAACGCAGAAGCTCGCAGCGATGGAACCTTAGTCGTTGATGGCCAACCGCTGACCAGTGAAGCCGTCCGCTGGCGGATCGATCAATGGTTATTGCAGCGTGGATACTCCAACCCCGAGTCGATTGTGGCCGGTGGGGCCGTCGGAGCCGATTGCCACGATCATGGACATGGAATTCTTCGCACAGGTGAACCGATCATCGTCGATATCTTTCCTCGCAATCGCAAAACACTCTACAACGGCGATTGTACCCGGACAGTCGTTCATGGACAAATTTCTGAAACCCTCCAGAAAATGCACACCGCCGTCGTTGCGGCAAAAAAACAGGCCACAGCCGCAGTTCGCCCCGGCGTGACAGGACAACAAGTTCACGAAGCAACGATCGCCGCCATGCAGGCCCATGGCTATCCGATGGGCCTACCCCCGAAAGATGCAACAAGCGGCTACTGCAGCATGACTCACGGCACCGGCCACGGATTAGGACTGGAAGTACATGAACCACCTCTGCTGGATAAAGGTGGCCCCGCTCTGATCGTCGGCGATTGCTTGACAATCGAACCCGGTTTATACGCTTTGGGAATCGGGGGAATTCGAGTGGAAGATCTCGTCGTGGTGACCGCTGCTGGTTGCCAAAATCTTAATCGCCTCCCAGAAGGGCTCGATTGGAGATAAGCCCCCCCAGCCTTTTCAATCGACAGAGTCCAATGAAATAGCTAGCAGGGGATAGCAACCGCCAGACAACTTTTTGAAACCTGCCATTCTCTTGAATCGTTAAACCTGCTATAGCGACAGCTTATCAGAGATTGTGTCCATGTTGGTCCGGTACTGGGCATACTAAAATACCTATCTGAAAACCTCGGGCCGCTTTGGCGTTAGACGGGGTTTTCGCCAAGGGACTAAGTTACCAAGAAAGCCAACGAATTCGCCCAGTTTTTCCCCGTTAAAACGTGACGGTCGTACGGAACGTGGTAAGCCGGGCAGGAAAATTTAGGATCGGGATCGTTAATTGCTGATACATAGGTGAGCAGAGAGTCCGCAGCAGTCTCTCTCCGACACAGGCCCTCTCCAATTAAGGCTCTTGGGGAACGGCCTCCAGGGAAAGTTAGCCCGTCCAGGGAAGGATGCAAAATATGCTTTTTCGAATGAAATTCATGCTAGCCCTCGGTGCTGGCTTATCGTTTTCAATCTCCTCGCTGTCCATCTCTCCGGTGGCCTTAGCTCAAGAAGAAACTAAACTCACTGAGCCCGTCTATCGGCTGAGCAAAAAAAATGACGCGGGCAGCGATTTATCGGCCCACCCACTTGATCCTGCTCTCGAACTGGCTCGCACCAGTTTGGATCGTATTCGCAATGAAGTTCAAGATTATACAGCCACCATCGTCAAGCGTGAAAGAATTGGCGATATACTCGGTGACTACGAGTACATGGCCTGCAAGGTGCGCAATCGCAAGGTGGTCGATGGCCAAGTCACCCAGCCCTTCTCGGTTTACTTGACCTTTCTCAAGCCAGCCGCGATCAAAGGCCGCGAAGTCTTGTATGTCGAAAATCAACGCGATGGCAATTTGCTAGCTCACGAAGGAGGCATGAAAGGCCGCTTCCTCCCCTCGATCCCGCTGAGCCCCACCAGCAGTTTGGCAATGAGTGGCCAACGCTATCCGCTGACGGATATCGGTGTCGAAAACCTGGTCGTCAAACTGATTGAACGTGGTGAACGCGATCGGCAGAATGGCCCTTGCGAAGTAAAGTTCCGTCAGAATGCGAAGATCGGTGAACGAGTTTGCACAGTGCTCGAAGTGCGACACAACGAAAAGAAACCTCACTATGATTTCCATGTGGCGCAGATCTTCATCGACAACGAATTGCAAATGCCCATTCGCTATGCTGCCTATGATTGGCCAGCCGAAGATGGCGCGCAGCCTGAAGTGATCGAGGAATACACCTACCTGAACCTGAAGCCCAACGTCGGCTTGACAGACAAAGATTTCGATCCAGAAAACGATTCTTATAATTTTTAATGTCGGCTGTGATCGACGCCAACAAAATTCACTTAATAGGACATGGCCACTCGCCATGTCCTATTTTCTTTTTCATGGCTCGCCTTAACCGAAATCTTATCAAACTGCGCTGACCACACTTCGCTTCATAGCACGCTACACACTAAGAGCCTATCCGATTTGCGCACCAGCCGACGGCGTTAGCCGCGGTTTTCATCTACCGCGCTAGATGTTATGTTTTCATCGCCCAGCGAGATTTCGCAAAGGCATAGGGCAAGAAAATTAAGATCGGAATCCATGCAGCCCAAGCAGGCTCCAGTAAATAACCGGTCTCGCCCAAAGCGCGGATGGCCATGGTGACGCCCATAAAGATGGCAACCACTCCGAAGCAAGCTCCAGCGACCCAAAACAAATGTCGATCGGGTCGAGTTAACACCACCGGTAACCCGAGCAGAATCAGCGACAAATCCAAAATCGGTTGCACAAATCGACTATGGACACGAACTTTTACGTCGGCCGAAAAATGAGAATTCTGGCGATAGATTCGCTCGATCAACTCCATAGTCGAACCATATTGTTTCCAAGAATTACCCCCGCGTAAACTTTCAAAATCGACATTGGTCGCCAGAAAACATTCGCCAGGCTGTAGCCACGTATGCTCCTTGGCAGTCAACACGACAGACCGATCACCCATTTTCAAATCATCGCCATTGGGAAGCTGAGCGGGTGATTGAATTGCGCGCAAGCGATAGCCTGCCGGTTGTTGTTCGGTCGCTTTTTCATAAATGGCACTCGCGGCTAGAATCTGCCGACCATCGCGCCATAATTGCGGTGGCAAACGCAGCGAAATGTCCACCACCTCGCTTTTGCTCGGCAGTAAATGCCTCCCGCTGATCCCCACGCCGGTCTCGCGGTCGTAATCAGGTTTCAGCAATCGAGGCAATTGAGGATTCAAGTCCTGCGGCTTGCGATCCAGAATATCCTGATACTTAGGAATCACCAACTCACGACTTGCCGCTGCAACCAGGATCACCACGATCGAGCCTGCCAACAATGGACGTACGACCCGCCCCTTACTGATCCCCGCAGCCAATAAAGCTGTAAACTCATTGGTTCGATACAGCCACGCAATCACAAACAGCACCGACATCATGGACAACAAACCGCAGAGCCGTTCAAAAATGCTCAACAGAAATGGACCATAGTACTGAAGCAAAAGCTGGGTCAATTCCCCCTCACGTTTTCCGTACTCGATAAAATCATCTAAGTTCGAAAAAAGATTGATTATCACCAAAAGCCCTGCCAAACTAGTGAAGCTCAAAAGCAACACGCGGAGAAATAGCCAGAGCAGGTAACGATCGATCATCGTTATAGAAAACACAATAACTCCTTTCCTCGACACCCCAGGAGCGGTAAGCTGCTTAGGTTGTGGCAATGTAGATAAAAGGTTCGGGAGAGGTCAAGTGAAAGATCTCGGTTTATGGATGAGTCAGATTTGGAAACGCTAGCAACTTGCCCTGAAGTAGAATTGAAAGGTAAGCGGTGGATATCAACCTGGAGTCGTATTCCAAAGGACTTTGTCGATTTGATACTTCCACCCAGTTGCCTCTGTTGTCAGCGATCTTTGGACGATAGCAAATCTTTTTTGTGCGCGGATTGTCTTCCCAAATTATCGCTGATCCACCATGCTTGTTTGCGATGTGGTGCCCCATTGCCCAGTGTGGTTCCAGAAACGGAGGGTTGTTTGCGTTGCCGTGGTCGATCGTGGGCTTTTAAAAGGGCGATTGCTGTGGGGCCTTACTGCGGTCCGTTGCAGCATCTTGTGATCGCTATGAAGAAGTTGCGTTATGAAGCGACGACGATGTATTTCGGTCGTCTTTTGGCGGCACGTTTAATTGCGACTGGGATCGCATCGGAGATTGATTGGATTGTCCCGGTACCCTCGCATTGGTGGAGAAGACTGATTCGCAAAGTATCCACGGCGGAAGTACTTGCCGAAGCGGTGGGGAGAGAATTATCTATTCCCTGGACGAGACACTTCGTTCGCCGAAATCGTTACACTCCCAAACAAGGGATGATGCGGGCTTCTGAACGCAAAGTCAATGTGAAGGGTGCCTTTGTGGCGAAAATCCCAACTCGCTGGAAGGGGGCTCGAATCTTGTTGGTCGATGATGTTCTGACCAGTGGCTCGACAGCCCACGAAGTCTCGCGTGTTCTTCTCCAAGCGGGTGCGGGCGAAGTGATTGTTGGAGCGATCGCGCGGGCTTTGGGTGATCAGAGGGGGGCTTTTTTGGAAGAGCAACAGCCAACGCTAAACCCTGTACAGCCCGTTGCGAATTCAACGAGAGATAGCGATCATGGGCAAAAATCGTGATCGCAAATTAAAACTGCCTACCAAGATATGCCCCACCTGCCAGCGCCCCTTTGCTTGGCGTAAAAAATGGGAAAAAAATTGGGACAGCGTTATCTATTGCAGCAACGCTTGTCGCTCACCGAATCGAGTCAAGAAGAAGTAAGGTAATCGGATGGCTTCCCTGTACGTTATTCGCGGTAAGAATCAAGGTCGCCATTTTGTCTTGCGCAATGATGCCATGACACTCGGTCGCGATGCGGCCAATCCGATTCATGTTCAGGATACCGAAGTTTCGCGACGCCATGCCGAGATACGCGAACTGCGTCCCAATGAATACCAACTGACCGACTTAGGGTCCTCCAACGGAACGTTTGTCAACGGAGCCCGCATCGATACGACGACCGTGCGTTCGGGTGATCGTATTCAAGTTGGCAAAACGCTTATGATTTTTACCAGTGGCCCCGAACCTGCCTTCCCCTCATCCAATCATGGAGTCGATATCATTCGGCAGGTCAAAAATGCAGAACTCTCCAGCATTCGCAGCAGCCTCACGTTTTCGGCCACCTCTCCTCCCGTTAGTATTCATGCCACAAGCCCAGATGAGGCAAAGGGGCCGCAGAGTTCGAACCAATGGCAGCTTTTGTATCAAGCGTCCCAGACGATTCGTCGCACTTTGGACGTCGATCAATTGCTCACACAAATTCTCGAATTGATCTTCAATTCGATTCAGTGCGATCGCGGTTGCATCATGCTGCTGGATGAAGAGTCCGAGCAATTACAACCCGCTGCCCGAAAAAATCGAAAAGGGGCTCGCTCTGAAGATCGAATCGAAATCAGCAAGACCATTCTCGATTATGTGATTGAGCATCGCGAAGGGGTTTTGACCAGCAATGCGTGCGAAGACCAACGTTGGGATGCCGCTGCGAGTATCGTGCAAGCTGGCATACGGGAAGCCCTCTGTGTTCCCATGCAAGGTCGCTATGGACTTGTTGGAGCCATCTATGTGGACACCACGCGTTCGGCAGGTCAGTTTGTGGAGGCGAGTCAAACGCACTGTTTTTCTGAGGAACATTTGCAAATGATGATCATCATCGCGCAGCAAGCCGCTCTAGCGATTGAAGATACCTCCTATTATCGCGCTGTTGTGCAATCCGAACGCTTAGCAACAATGGGCCAAACCATCGCTACACTCTCGCATCATATCAAGAATATTTTGCAGGGCATTCGCGGTGGCAGCTATTTGGTGGAGGAGGGACTCAAACAAAACTCGCTCGATGTGATCCAGCGCGGCTGGCGTATTGTGGAACGCAATCAAGAACGTATTTCGTCCCTCGTCATGGACATGCTCTCGTTCAGCAAAGAACGCCAACCGAATCTGGAGTCGACCGATATTCGAGAGACCATCCAGGATGTTGTCGATTTGATGCAAACTCGCGCCAGCGAGCAGGGGATTGCTCTGCACTGGGCTGCTCCGGCAGAGTTTCCTCGGATCCTATGTGATTCCGAAGGAATGCACCGCGCTATCTTGAATGTGCTCACCAACGCCCTCGACGCGGTAGAACACCGTGAGACGCCCGAAGTCAATGTCTCGTTAACCTTGCGACCGGACGAACAGGTCGCCATCACGATCCGCGACAATGGAACAGGGATCGCGGCTGAGGACATTCGGAAGATCTTTTCTGTTTTTGAATCCCGCAAAGGCAATCGTGGCACGGGACTTGGACTACCGGTGAGCCAAAAGATTTTGCGAGAACATCGCGGCGATATCGAGGTTACCTCGGTACTGGGGGTTGGAACTTCGTTCACGCTCCATTTGCCTCAGAAGGGCGCTGGCGAGGCGATCGAGCCCGTTTCGGCAACGATCGGCTAGCGAGCACTCGGTCCAATTAGCCTTCCTTGACCAATTGGCTGATCGCGCGAAAACTCGGATGCGTCGAGGTCTCACACCATTCGAACATCACCATTTCGGCAGTCACCAATCTGATTCCTGCTTGCTTCATCCGCTCGATTGCCGCCTCATGATCTCGCACATTTCGGCTTCCCACCGCATCGATCACCACATAGACATCCCAGCCTGATGCCAATAAGTCGAATGCAGATTGCAACACACACACATGCGTTTCAATCCCGCACAGTACGACCGAACGGCGTCCCGCCTGCCACAGCGGATCGAAAGCGGCGAAACACTCCCGCACGCTAAACATACGTTTCGCCCACTTTTGGCTTAGAATAGAACTCAGGTCGGCAACCGTTGGGCCAAGTTTCTCGGGATACTGCTCAGTCGCCAAACAGTCCACTTTCAACTGATTTGCAGCTGCAATCAACTTTTCAATCTGCCGGACGACCGATGTCGACGCGGCAATGGCGGGCAATAACTTCTCTTGAACGTCAATAACGCACAAACAGGACCGAGTGGCCCCCAAAAGATTCGGTGAGCGACGCTGCGGAAATGCTAGATTTTGTGGATTTGCTGAACTCATCGGATATCGACCGCCAAAGAATCCTAGTAAACTATGGTCAAAATCGTTGGATCTTGACGGGTGATCGTCCAACGCACCTCACCGCATTAGAGCCGAAAAGAGCTTTTCCATCTATGAACATTATTCGAAATAAGTCTTTACACTCTATCTTGCTGGCTTGTGCAACGTTGATGCCAGCGTTTCAGCAAAGTCGAGCAGAAGAAAAAACCGCGGCGACAAAGTCCGCCAACACACCCGAAGAACGTATCAGCCGCGATCTGAGCTACCTGGCTGCCGATGAACGCGAAGGGCGAGGAGTCGGAACTGATGGAATTTGGCAAGCGGGTGAGTATATCGCCAAAAGGTATCAAGATCTCGGCTTTCAAACCGAATTATTCGAGAAGACCCCCTTTCAAAATTTCAATATCGCAGGCGAAAACAAAGTCGGTGCTCCAGAACATAACCGTTTGGTCTTCAAGAAAGAGGGAGCCGAAAGTATCACACTCGAATTGGGGCGAGACTTTTCTCCTCTGAGCCTCGGAAAGAATGGTAGCTTTGCCGACGGCATCGTCTTCGCCGGTTATGGCATCACCGCCAAGGATCTCAACTACGATGACTACGCGAGTGTCGATGTTACCAATAAGGTGGTCATCGTCCTTCGCAAAGAACCACGGCCCAATGATCCCAACAGCCCTTTCGATGGAACTCAACCCTCACAGTACTCTTTCTTCACCGCGAAAGAAGCCAATGCGGCTGTGCATAAGGCTGCCGCGATTCTCTTCGTCAACGATCGCTCCACTCTGGAACTCGCAGACGCGGACAAACAAAAGCAAGTGGCCGATGCCCTGGCGAAATTTGCTGATCTCAATGCACGCTGGGCTGATGTCCTAAAGAAAAATGATCCAGCCGAAGTCGCCAAACTTCGCGCGGAACTGAAAATGTCCATCAGTTCCCTGCAATCAGCCGAAGCGAAACTCGATCAAGCGACCGATACCTTGCTGGAAGTCAATGCGGCAGGTCGAGCGATGAGCCAAGATCGCGTCCCCACTTTTTCCTGCACACGCGAAGTGATCGACCGACTCCTTAAAACAGCTCTCGGCCAGACGTTAGCGGAACTGGAAGCCGATATCGATGGGGATATGAAGCCGCGATCTAGCGAACTGACTGGCTGGACGGCAGAGGGTGAAACGCTGCTGGATCAACAACAAATCGTGGCTCGAAATGTCATTGCCCAGTTTCCCGGAGCAGGTGAATTAGCCAAGGAAATTGTTGTCGTCGGAGCACATTACGATCACGTCGGATTTGGTGGGCCCGGTTCGCTCGCCCCCGGAACCATCGCCGTTCATAATGGGGCGGATGATAACGCATCAGGCACCACGACCATGCTAGAAGTGGCCCATCGCCTGGCAGCCAATACGGCTGCCAATCGACGCACTCTCGTCTTTATGGCCTTCAGCGGCGAAGAACGAGGACTCCTCGGCAGTGCGCACTACGTCCGAAATCCCCGCTTCCCCTTGGAGGACACCGTGGCTATGGTCAATCTCGATATGGTCGGTCGTATGTCCGAAGACCAACTTACGATCTTTGGTACCGGTACCGCTACCGAATTTGATAGCTTAGTCGATAAGCTCAATGCGAAGTACAAATTTGATCTCAACAAAGATCCTGCGGGCCGCGGCCCGAGCGATCATCAATCATTTTTCGAAAAGAAAATCCCCGTTTTTCACTTCTTTACGGGCCTGCACAACGATTATCATCGCCCAAGCGACGATTTCGACAAAATCAACCTAAACGGTATCGTCCGCATAACCGATATGGTAACGGAGTTGGTCGAAATCTTAGCAACGCAAGAAACTAAGCCCACTTTTGTGGATGTAAGGGGAATGGGCAATGTGCGAGGACGACCGAAACCTCGGGCGGTCCTTGGCGTCCAATTGAAAAATGAGGCCGTCGATGGCAAATGGGGAATTCAGCAGGTAATTCCCGAAGGAGCCGCGGCAACAGCCGGTTTGTTGCCTGGGGATATTGTCATCAGTGTTGCCGGCACAACAATTGTGGAACGAGATGACATCACCAAAGTGCTGTCGGAAAAGAAACCTGGCGATAAGGTTGAGGTAAAGTATAGCCGAGACGGACAAGAGAAGACGATCGAGATAACGCTGGGACGCGGCTAGTTTTCCTGTTGTTATCTCCAAAAATCGCTATTTACCTCGCTGTTCAAGTTAGGCACAATACCGAAAGCCTCGAAGCTGGAGTGTGGATGCTCCACTTCGAGGTTTTAGTTCGAAAGATATTCATTACGGTTGTCGTCCGGCGTGGCACAACCGCTAACCGTTAACGCAACTGTAGCAAGGGAGTGCCAACTGTGCGTATCTGGAATCGTTTAGCCATCGCGGCTTTGTTGTGTGTCTTGGGAAATCAGGCCATTGCCCAAACCAATCCTCCAGCCGGTGGTGCTGCTCCACAAGCTGCAGCCCAATGGCCCACTGCTCGAATTGCGTTAATCGACATCGGCCATATCTTCCGCAATCATCCAACCATGAAATCGGAACAAGAAACCGTAGAAGCTCTTGCCAAAAGCTATCAAGAAGAGCTGACCAAGAAGCGACAGGAACTCATCAAACAATTCGAAGCCCTAAAGCAATTTAAAGATGATTCTGCAGAGTTCAAGTCGGGCGAGGAATCACTTGCGAAAGCCGAAGCCGAATTGCAACTCGATACGGGCCGAAAAGAAAAAGAACTTGTTGAAAAACGAGCTGAAGTTTTCTATCGCAACTATCAACAAGTTCACACTATGGTGAAGTGGTTGGCCGAGCAACAAGGTATCGATATCGTGCTGACCTTTAATCGCGAAGAAATGGATCCGAAATCGCCAGCTACGGTTCAGCGCGGTTTGGCTAAGAGCGTGATGTACCACAGCGGCCAAATCGACTTGACCGACTGGGTTCTGAACAACCTCAAGCAGCAAGCCCCAGCAGCACCGGCTGCTAGCACAGCGGCTCGCCCTGGTGCCGTTGGCACAACACCAGGCGTTCGACGTCAATAAGGATTCGGTAAATCTTTTTATCGATGACCTGAATTTTTTTACTGGCCATCGATAACAAATACAACAACGCAGGAGCAACGCGGCAGATCGATTTTAGATCTGTCGCGTTATCCTACGAAAGAAGATTTAAGACTACAGAATAAGATTCACAACTCGATTATTCGCGGGAGTCCCGTCCATCGCATTCAGGAAGAATGATGTATGGCAAAAAACGACTCCTAGATAGGTGGCACGGATGCCCATCCAGACCGTTCGTTTCCAGAATACGATTCGACGTACATGCCATGTCCATGGTCGCGGCTACTGGAGCGGTCAACCTGTGCAACTCACCTTCTTGCCAGCGGATCCTGATGTCGGCATCCGCTTTGTTCGCACGGATTTGCCTGGTCGTCCACAAATTTGCGCTATCTCAAGTAATCGTATTGAAATGCCTCTTCGAACTCGACTGCGGCAGAACAACGCGGAAGTCGATATGGTCGAGCATGTAATGGCTGCTTTGTATGGTTTGCGTATCGACAATTGCCTGATCGAATGCGATGCGGGTGAAATGCCAGGTCTCGATGGAAGCGCTCAAGCCGTCGTGCTTGCTTTACAACAAGCCGAAGTAGAACGCCAAGGAAAAGCTCGCGAAACTCGCATCATTGAGGAACCGATTCGCATGGGCGATTCTTCGCAATGGTTGGTTGCGATGCCAGCGGATGATCATCGCCTGCATGTCGAATATCGACTCGACTTTGGACCCAATCAAGCGATTCCCTCCGGCACAGCGGCATGCGCATTGACGCCCAATAATTTTGCCGAACACATTTCGGCTGCTCGCACGTTCATTTCCGCCAAAGATGCGAAGCTGTTGCAGGAAAAAGGCTTGGCCACACATGTGACGGATCGTGATTTGGTGGTTTTTGGTGACGACGGCCCAGTCAACAATACGCTACGTTATCCCGACGAGTGTGCACGACACAAGTTGCTCGATTTAGTTGGTGATATCGCGTTATGCGGCCATGACATTTGCGGTCGCATTATCGCTTGTCGCACAGGCCATGCGGCCAACGGTCGCTTGGCAGAAAAAATTCGAACGCTCCCACCGAAGATTCACATTGCCGTAAAAGCTGCATAGTTGTATTAATTCACTTTCATCAACCTTTTTTGTAGCGGATTGTGCGAACAATCAACTACTAGACCAACCCGGAACAGACTATGGCAACAATCATTGCCCATACCGCAGTGGTAGATCCGCGAGCTGAACTTGATGATGAAGTCCGAGTCGGCCACCATTGTGTCATAGGCCCACATGTCCGCATCGGCCGTGGAACGCGTCTAGAGAATAATGTGACGATCACGGGAAACTCCGTTGTTGGTCGTCACAATCATTTTTTCCCTGGAGTTGTGATTGGGGCCGAGCCACAGGACTTAAGTTACAAGGGTACGCCCACTCAAGTCATCATCGGCGACAGCAATGTCCTGCGCGAATCGGTCACGGTGAACCGGGCCACAGAAAAAGAGGACGGCATCACTTCGGTTGGCAGCAATTGTTACTTTATGGCTTGTGCTCATGTCGCTCACGATTGCAAAGTGGGTGATCGCGTGATCATGGCCAACAATGTGATGCTTGGCGGCCATGTGCACGTCATGCATGATGCTACGATCAGCGGTGGGGTTGGAGTTCATCATTTCGCTCGCATTGGTTGCTATAGTTTCACCAGCGGTGTCAGCCGCGTGTTGCAAGATGTTCCACCTTATATGCTTTGCGAAGGCCTCCCCGCACGTCCGCGGTGCGTTAACGTGGTCGCCTTGAAACGCAAGAATTTTTCGACTCCGGCAATTCGGGCACTCTCCGAAGCTCATCGATTGCTGTATCGATCGCGAGTCGGTGTAAATCATGCGAAAGAAATTCTGACCGCCAATGGCATGTACCTGCCCGAGGTAGCCGTGCTGTTCGATTTCATTGATGATTCGAGCGAAGGCCGACATGGTCGCGGCCGAGATAAAAGGAGAGCTGCGTGAGCCGATTGCGAGTTGCCGTTGTTGGAGCAGGTCATTTAGGAAGAATTCACGCGAAATTGCTGAAACAACACAGCTCGGTTGAGATCGTGGGAGTGGTCGATCCCATCGCGCCCGCTCGAACTCTAGTCGAGTCGGATCTGCAATTGCCCACCTACGCTGAAATCGAATCGGTCATCGATCGCATCGATGCCTGTGTCATCGCAGCGCCTACCACGCATCATTATCGAATTGCGGCTCAAATGCTTCGCCAGAGTGTTCACTGCCTAGTCGAGAAACCGCTGGTGCTCAGTGCGACTGAAGCGATCGACCTGGTCGATTTGGCGGAACAGATGGGACTGGTACTACAAGTGGGCCATGTCGAACGTTTCAATCCCGCTTGGCAAGCTGCACAAACATCGCTGCACGACACACGCTATGTGGAAACTCAACGTTGCAGCGGATTTTCTGGACGCAGTACAGATATCGGAGTCGTATTGGATCTGATGATCCATGATCTCGATCTTGTATTACAACTGACCGATGCGCCGATTCGGCGTGTTGAGGCGTTTGGTCAAGCTCTTTTGGGTAAGCATGAAGATTGGGCTTCTGCGCGGATTGTTTTTGATGATGGCTGCATCGCATCGCTGAAAGCATCGCGAGTTGCGCCGCAACCGCTGCGAACCATGCACGCGGTCACCCCGCAAGGCTGGGTCGATATCGATTTCTCTGGTCCATCGGCGCGAGTGATCGAGCCTTGTGCGGCTATCGCTCAACATGAAGTGGATTTTGATCAATTGGCTCCCGAGCAAAAGCAATCGGTGCGAGAAGGCTTATTTACCCACTGGCTTCCCAAACGCGATTTGGATGTGGTTCCCTGCAACGCGATTTTGGAAGAACAGAAAGATTTTGTAAAAGCCATCGAGTGCCATGGTGCACCTCAAGTCACCGGTGCCCAAGCGGCCCGAACGCTCGAGGTGGCCGAGCGGATTTTGACGTGCATTGAGCGTCACACGTGGTATGGTCCATCCAGTCATGTGGATCAGATGGGTCCGCTGGCTTTACCCGGCTTGAGTACATCAGCACACCTCTTCGAATTCGGATCCCGTTCCACAGAAACCGACCGCCGCAAAGCCGCCTAACCTCCCACTAAAACTGAATCACTGAAAACTACCCCACTCTTTTCCTCGGCACCTCATTCAACAATTCCCATAGAAAGGTCGCGGCGAGTTCGTAGACATCTGGGTCGGTGCTTGCGCGTGGTCCAGCGACGTTGAGGGTATGGATGGGAGTATTTTGGATCCACTGGAGCAGTGATTGGGGATCGCAGGCGCGATCGAGCCGGATGGCGCGATATGGTTTGCCATGTTTTTTGGCAAGGTTGAAGGTTAGCAGCGTGCCACCGGTCATTCGATATCGGTAGAGAATTAAGGTCGCGTCAGCTTCGATGACATTGCGTTGGGTGCGGATGGCGTAGTCATCGGTATCAAGTTCTTCGAGGGGGTAATGGGGTGGAATGGGACCATCTTCGGCCCGTCTTCCTCGGGGGCAAAATCCCCCGTGCGGTAATCCGAGAGCGAACGCGACATCCAGCGCCGCGCGATCAACTCCGGTTTGTCCTCCCGAAATGATTCGCAGCAGTCCCTGCTGGTTATCTCGTTTTTTTCCCACAAAACCCAGCGTCTCTCCTCACCCCCGAAAACTGAAAACTGAATCACTGAAAACTAAACCACTATACACCTATTCACATACCCCGTCAACCGTTGCAACTTTGGGAAATTTCTGCAGCCAGGATTTTGGGAGTGGGGCGGTGAAACTGAGCTGGAGTGGCTTTTGGGTGTCAGGCTCTTTTTGGGTTGGATGTTGAAGTTGCAGCGACACCGCGTGGAGCATGATACCCGCATGGAAGGGAATTTGGCTGCCATATTTTCGATCGCCGACGATGGATAAACCGGTGTGAGCGAGTTGGGCGCGAATTTGGTGTTTGCGACCTGTGAGGAGTTCAATTTGCAGCAAGCCTGTTTGGGGAGCAAGTTCGGCGAGTGGCGTGTATTTGAGGATCGCTTCTTTTGCTCCGCGGGATTGGGGTCGAACGATGCGTACGATGGCATCTTGTTCGTTTTGCAAGAGCCAGTGGTTGAGTGTGACAGTGGTATGATGGGGCAGGGGGGTGGAATGGTCGTGGGAGACAACGGCCCAATAGGTTTTGCCGACATCTCGATCGCGAAATTGTTCGGAGAGTCGAGCGGCCGCTTTGCTGGTGCGAGCGATGACGGTGACACCGGAGACGGATTTATCGAGTCGGCTGACGACTCCAAGAAAAACGTTCCCCGGTTTTTGATATTTAGTCCGGATGTACTGAGCAGCTTCATCGAGCAGTGATTTTGCATCCGGCAACGCGCCTTGTGAAACCCAGCCGGCCGGCTTATTGACGACCAACAGATGGTTATCCTCGTACAAGACTTCAAAGGGTGGCTGCATATCCCAAACTCGTTGTTTCTGGTGTGTTTACCGAATTTTGTTCAAATCGACACTCATCCTACCATCCCCCTACCGAAAACCGAAAACTGAATCACTGAAAACTTCCCCACCACCTTTCCTTAGTCGACAGATGAGCATACTATGATGAGTGACAGGGGGCGAATTGGATTCGACCGGATAGCCTGAAACGCTGTTGGCGTGTCGTGGTTGGTCAGTTGGCCACGTTAAAAGCTGACCGAACAGTATCTGCAGAAGATACCTACGCTTTGGCTGCCTAGTTAGGCAACCCTGGCTGCGGGGGCTCGCCGAAAGCGCCCAAAAGCCGGTAGCAAATTCGGATCGCTAACCGTCACGCTGAGTACGCGGGAAGCTAAAAAAAGTTCTTAGCTGGTTGGCCGAGTACCCCGTTGCCAGGGGCCGAGGCTGACGAGACTTCAAATTGGCAACTACACACGTAGAAGGCATCGTGGAAATATCACGGGACGGGGGTTCGATTCCCCCCGCCTCCATTGGCCCTTCAGGGCCAATCGCTCTCCTCACTCCTGCTCTCCTTTCCCACGCTGCGCGAGAGAGGAGATTTTAGAAAGGTGAGCAGTAGAGCTATCTCAAGTCTCTCCATCTTAAGCCCCGGAAAGCCGACACAGCCTCTGCCGTGGACGTTAACCACAAAACATCAAACGTTCTCTCACGTACATTTGTACGTACTCTTTTGCTAACAACCACATCCTGGATCTAGTCACGTTGGGCTGCGTAGAAAGTGGTCTTCAGACCCTTTCTACGCAATGCATGGTCAGCTAGCTCGCGCACGACAAGCCCCACTCATCACCAAGGAAATCTTCAAATACGATCATGCCAATCGATTGATTCAAACCGAGACATTCACTCATCAATCCGCGACTCCTCTTGTCACATCTCAGCTGTATGATGCGTTGGGACGTGTTATCCTCACGAACACGGAAGTGGTCGGGAAATTCAATGTAAGCACCGGAACCGTTTACCAGGGCAACAAACCCGTACTGCAGTTCGACATGACGGAAGGATACAGTTCTTTCTACATTCAGTCATTCAAATGGATGGACGAACGTGGCGAGGTCATCGCATCTCAGGCAACCACAACCAATGACGCTGCGAAACCGGGCCCGCAGGAACTTGCCGCGACATGGCACTTAAATCATCTTGACGGCTCTCATTTTGTGGACACCAAGAATTGGCACGATGGCCATTCTGTGTTTTGGATATCCGCCGAATTCCCATTTGCACCAAACCAACGTTCACACGTTGGTCCCGACGAATTCACTCACGGTACCAGTTCAGCCCGATCCTGGCACCAATCGCGTTCTGACTTAATGAAAGAGAGCCGGTTTAGCTACTATGCTCAATTTGCCGATCCCGTCCACGAAGTTCTGAATTATGTTGGAATTGTCGATCCTTTTGGCGTAGCCGATGGACTCAATGCTGTCTGGTATGCTGCCGAGGGATTCGCGGGGCGTCCAGGGGCGTTTGCCAACGCAAGTATTTCCGCTATTGGCGCCCTAGTGCCTTACGCTGGAGATCTTTTGAAGTTTGGCAAAGCAGGGAAAGCGGCAGCTGAATCTTGCGGATTGATCACGAAAGTTCCCACCAAACAACTCGCCATTCGAGCGGGACAAAGTGCAGTCGCAGGAGCGGCAGCCGGGGCGGTCATCGGCGGAACGGTCTCCCATGTCGCTGGTGGAGATGCTTGGCATGGTGCCACGCACGGCGCAATACACGGGGCCCTTGGTGGCTTCAGTCGCGGCTTCTTCCTAAATCGCTACGCCCAAGCCTGCTTCACTGCTGGTACGCCATTGGTGGTCGACCTGGAGGGCAATAGTCGTCCGATTGAAGAGATTCAGGAGGGGGATTGGGTCTTAGCTCGCAGCGAGTTTGATCCGCAGGGGCCGCTGGAACTGAAGCGAGTTGAAGAGAAATTTGTCCGTACGGCTGCCGTCATGGAATTGGTCATCAATGGACAAACCATCAAGACCACCGCTGAGCATCCATTCTATGTTCCCGCTCAAGAACGTTTTGTCCCTGCTGGTGAATTACAAGTGGGTGATCTGCTCGTTAGCAGCCAAGGAAATTTGATTCCGATCGAATCGATCACTAGCCTCAACGAAATCACCACTGTCTACAACCTCAGAGTCGCTGACCACCACACCTACTTCGTCGGCGGAGCCTTGTGGGGCTGGGATGTGTGGGTGCATAATGCGTACGATCCTAAGATCTTGAATTTCCGTACCCGACATGGGCTTCCTTCTCCAGAGGGTATACACCAAGGAACCGTTGCGTATGCTCGTCAAGCGGGGGCTGCGACTGGCGCTTTTGGCGTAAATCCAGAAATGAAAGTTGCCTCTCGATACAAGATCGGAACTCGAATCTTTAACCTGTTGAAAAGAATGACCGGAGTTGACGGTTCCGTTTTGAACCATGCCGAAAATGCCGCCTTGTATAACCTATGGAAACAGAACGGCAGAAATGCGTTGGGACGCGTGGAACTACTTTCAGATCGACCTCCATGCCCTTATGCCTGCCAGCCAAATCTCGGAAAGCTCTTAGACTTCTATGGCATAGACCAGTTAGTTATTACCGCCGGTCGCGATAGCGCCGGAGCATCGCGTTGGCTCATTCGTCCCGGACAGAAGGCCATACGATTGGTGGATCTGTAGGAAATTAACTTTGCATGAAAAAGCTGAACATGTCTAAATCAATACTGATTTTCCAGGGACCGGAATACGCACAGCAGCATTTAGATCCCAACAAGTCGTTTTATGAAGACGTCACTCTTTCACAGGTGATTAGCATACTTGAAAGCAAGGATGCACTTTGGGGGAAGGATTCTGGTGGCGCATCGTTAGAGTGGTGTACGAAAGAAGTGTATGAAGGACAAAACTGCTATGTGCCAATTCCCGATCGACCATCACTAGTCATTCTGTACAACAATGAATTTGGTTTTCACTTTCGTTTTGACATCAAGGGCGAGCAGTTTATCGCCATCGCTCCGGGCGTTGAAAGCCGTCAGGTTATTCAACAAATCTGTGGCCAACCGGCATACTTTCCATCAGCCAGTTTTGTTTCGCTGGATGTTGCTCGGAAAGTCGTGACATCATTTGTGAAAACTCGCAAGCGTTATAGTCAACTACAATGGATTGAATCTTCATCCTTTCGATATGACCTTCCAGATGAATGGCGAAAGCTAATCCCAAGAAAATCGGACTAAATCGATCTTGTCGGATCGCTGTCTCGATCCGACTTACCATCGTACTTTTGGCCGAATTGTAACTGTAGAGATTTCGGCCTGATTTGGGCGGTTTGGCCGAGTTGTTGAAAAAATTGGAGAACGTGACTATTCGTTGATTCGATCACACAGGACAAGTCGATCGAGCAAAAGAACGTCGTGGAAAGAGTGTTTGTCCAAATGGCCATCGCACTCTCCTCGCATAGAAAAGCGACCGCTCTTAGAAAACGATCGTATCCGTTCTAGATTTTCAAAGGATAACGCTTAATGCGCTGACGATTCGGCCTCACACTTCGTACGCCCTTGGTCGCGCCGATACTCGCGCAACCAATTCGCTAGAATGTCGACCGCCGGAAGGAAGTCATGCCCCTGAAGCAACATCGATCCTGCAAACGCTGCACGTACATTTGTACGTCTCAAGAACAATTCTTCAAGAGCTCTCTCGACGATTCGCAATTCTGAGCCACGTTGAATAACCTTTCGGTTCTCTTCAATGGCTGATCCGAACTCGGCACACTACTTCTTCATCAATAACCTCGCCGATTTCACCTGCGAGCTTATCGCTTCAATCACACACCTCGATTGAACCGGCATTGCTCAAGCCTGCTTCACTGCTGGTACGCCGCTGGTGGTCGACTTGGAGGGCAATAGCAAGCCGATCGAACAGATCCAAGTGGGCGAGATGGTGTTGGCTCGCAATGAGTTTGAGCCCAATGGACCGCTAGAACTGAAGCGAGTTGAAGAACTCTTTACACGCACCTCGCCGATCATCGAACTAGAGATCGGTGGTCACAAGATTGGCACCACCGACGAGCATCCCTTCTATGTTCCTGCTCGCGAAGCCTTTGTTCCAGCCCGAGAACTAAAAGTTGGCGATCAACTCATCTCGCACGATGGACGGCTCATGGCCATTGATGCCGTTCGTGTGACCGGCCAAATCGCAAAGGTTTACAACCTCAGAGTCGCGGACTACCATACCTACTTCGTCGGCTGCGACGAGTGGGGATGGAGTGTTTGGGCGCATAATGCGTGCCTCACACCAGCGCAAAAACAATCGATTGCCAATGATTACCAAGTGTGGCGGACGGCCAACCCCAAACTTCGCAGCAGAGAGTTCTTTCGACAAGTGACACACCCAACCGATGGAAGTCGGTTAGGATCGGGACAAATCAAGAGCATAAAGCAACTTGCAAACTATGATACGAATTGGACTCGGCCCGGACGTCAAAGTGGTCCTCAGGTACCTGCTTCTCCTCTTGTGGACCAGCGGCAGAACTTGAAAATTGCAGAGATAACTGAACAGCTGCGAAAACTGGGGCATGAAATCAAGCATGGCGGGCGCAAAATAGATCCGGTCAGCGGCAAACCCCTCAAAGTATCTTCTGAGCAGAAACTTCCTGGAGTTGCTAGAGTACCGGATATTTCTGCCAGAGGTCCTGTCGGTCCACATGGTCCTGTCCCCGTTGGTACTACTGGACCAGGAATTGTTGTGAGGGATTACCATTATAATGTTGGGCCGAATCTATCTGCTCGCTTTGGTGGCGGACCGACAACGTACGAGCAGCAGGCACTCGACGCGATACAGAAAGCAGGGGAACTGGTTTTTTATGCCGGCTATGGACAACGTAATCGGTTTTGATTGAGCTTGAGGAAAAAATAATGATTCGACTTGACCCAGTTCTGTGTTTCTTTATGTCACGTCATGAAACTGAAGCGTTGTTCAAAAGTTGGCTCGCAGCCCATGAATTGTACTGTGTTATCAGTCGCCACTTTCCTTTTGAGCAATACAACTACCATTCGGACGACGACATCAGTTTGGCAGACTTCGAAGTCGCTTGGCTCGATTTATCGCCGTTTCCTCAAAATGCCCGTGACGGAGTTGAACTATCCATTGCAAACCGCGAAAGCCTACAGATACGGTTTCCCATTGAAATCGACTCGGCGTTGATAATGGGTACGTTAGGCTCACTCGCTCGTACTGGTCCTAGTGCTAAGCTCTGGTCATCGTTTGCTAAACAGCTTTGCAGCATCACAAAGGACGGAATGTGGCTCGGGATCAATAGTCGTTCCGAGTTTTTACCCGCCCCAAAGGTCCGTTATTCCGAAGAAGCTCAGAAAATGCATGTAAATGGAATTCGACTTCGCACCGGCATTGGCAGCACTGGGGACTACTTTCCTGACAAACCGTCTACCATGACTTGAAGTCCAAAGGTAAATGTGGCCTTTGCATTCTTGCGGAAGCACTGAACCACCGACGTCGCAAAACACCATGTGTTTTGTGTTCGTAAAGTGATCGATTGGCGAGTCGAATGGCCGTACAAGTTAAGTCCAATCCTAGCATCAGTATATGCAATAGGTAGTCTCTGCTTTGATTGCGAGCGTACCCTGATCCCAGTACGATATGAACGAGCTCTATCGCGATGTACGAACTCCACGCGTCGCAAAAAATAGTCCGGTACGTTTGTAATTATCATAAGTATCAATCCAAGATCCTCTACAGACGATACGCAATTCTAAGCCGCATTGATTGACGTTGGTGGTTCTTCTCTATTGCTGATCTAACCTCGGCACACCACTTCTTCATCAACCACCGCGTTAATTTCACCTAAAAGCTTATTGCTTTTCTCGCACACTTCTATTGAACCAGTTTTGTCGTTGCCTGCTTCACTGCTGGTACGCCATTGGTGGTCGACATGGAGGGCAATAGCAAGCCGATCGAACAGATCCAAGTGGGCGAGATGGTGTTGGCTCGCAATGAGTTTGAGCCCAATGGGCCGCTGGAACTGAAGCGAGTTGAAGAACTCTTTACACGCACCTCGCCGATCATTGAACTAGAGATCGGTGGTCAGAAGATTGGCACCACCGACGAGCATCCCTTCTATGTTCCCGCTCGCGAGGCCTTTGTCCCCGCACGTGAACTACAAGTGGGCGATCAACTCATCTCACACAATGGACAATTGCTCCGCATCGATGCGATCCACTCCACGCTGCAAATCGCAACCGTTTACAACCTCAGAGTCGCCGACTACCATACCTACTTTGTCGGCTGCGACGAGTGGGGATGGAGTGTTTGGGCACATAATGCGTGCAAGGTAGACACAGCTGACGTTGAGGCTTACATGAAACAACTTGCGACAGGTAAAAAGGTTGATTGGAATTCAATTAACCCGAATCTGTCAAAGACACAACAGAGTGCCGTGAGGGGAGCGGCACGAGAGAAAGGCGCTGAGATATTTACTCCGAACCCCGGTGGAAAACTTGGCGACGCCGTAACTAGGCGAACGGCCAGTACAATGAAGAACCAGCTTAAGAACCGGGGATTCGAAGATGTTCAGAAAGAAGTTTCTTTCCAAACACCGAACTCTACCCACGGAAAGGTCAATAGAATTGCTGATGTATTCGCAATTGACGATAACGCCAAAAAGGCCGTTCTGGTTCAGGTTGTTCGCACCACCAAGTCAAACAAGCTAAAGCCACATCGGCGTGAATTTGACGCCAAAAACGATATGATCAATTCACCAGAGTATCAGCGGCTCCTGCGCGAAGGATATGATATTAAGTTCCTTATGGTGCGTCGAGGTGCCAATAGCCTAAGTAACCCAGTGAGAACATATTGAGCACACGTTTGTAATTAGCTGCTAAACCCTGAAGGGCCAAAGAAACATGGGAAGACAAGTTCGGTTTTACATGACAAAGATTGATGAAATAGCTTTTGTAGAGGATATAAAAGCAAACCTAAACGCGGTCATTGTCCCGACGTTCTTCAAGACGGAGCAACCTCCAGAGTTCCAAGTTCTACCAACCATTGAAGAGAATGAAGGCAACGTTGATATATTGGCCATCTACAACCGCTCAATTTGCTCAATGCTCAAGGTAAGGTTTATTTCCAAAACCGAAAAACACTCCCTTGACGAAGACGAATCCGAGGTTATCCAGTTCGTTCGTTCAAGAATTTACGCTGATGGCACCCTCAAGGTTGGACGACTTTGGTACGAACCAAAAACGATACGAGGCAAATCCAAGAGAAAGGAGTTCGTTACTTGGGCGGAAGCAGTGTTTCGCTATATTAAGACGAACTTTCACTACAACAAAGAACGCCTAAACTACATTGGACCGGATGCTTTGCAAAAACTAGGAAAGGGGCAATTAGAACTTGGATGGTAGCATTGAGCGTTACGGAGCGATTTATCATCGCATTTTTGGCCGAATTGTAACTGTAAAGATTCCGGCCTGATTTGGGCGGTTTGGCCGCGTTGTTGAAAAAACTGGAGAATGTCTCTGTTCGTTGATTCGATCTCGCTAGACAAGTCGACCGAGCACTGGTTGATCGGTCCAAGCCGATCACTTCCAACGCGTTGGATAGGTCGTCCCCTTCGCTGGACGATCATTTCTCCGAAAGTTACTCGACTCACTACGATCCAAGAGTCTTTGGATTCGCACAAGCGGCTTTTGGTATTTCAGAGATGCTTGTCGGAACCGCATTTGCATGGACGGGCGTCGGATCTCTCGTGGCTCTCAATGGCGCGGATGATGCGTGGGCCGGAATCGCCACCATGTACTATGGCGAGCACGTGCACACTCTCAAGTACCGAGCTCTCTACGCCGCAACGGGAAGTGAAACGGTGGCGACTATCGGCGAGATCGGAGCTGGTCTCGCCTCTGGAGCCGCCGTATCACGGCTTAACCATTTGGCCAAACTCGCCAAACAGGCCCAACAAGCCAGCAACGTAGGAGAGGCTGTTGTACGAACTGCGGATAACGCTGTAGAAACACTTGCCAATTCTGCTGACAACTTTGCTGTAAGTGCTGCAACTCAGTCGCCAGTCAAACGCTTTGAGCTACCCACCATCCAATCGTGGTGTTTTGCACCCGATACGCTGGTTGACACGCCGCAGGGTAAACGCCGCATTGATGAGATTCGTGAAAACGACTTGGTATTTGCTTTTGACTTTACCAGTGGTCAATGGGTCGAACGGCCAGTGGAAGTTTGCCATCGGAATCTCTATCAAGGCTCCTTGATTGAAATCAGCACAAAGTATGGCACTGTCGTCGCAACGGCTTATCATCCCTTCTGGGTTTTAGAAGGCCATGATCTAGCGAACCGTCCTCGCCCTAGAAAACTAACTGACACAGAAGACGAAGGTTTGGCGTTACGGGGGCGATGGGTCAACTCTCACGACTTGATGGCGGGCGACTTGATCTACAGCACGGAAGGTCGCGAACTTCGAGTCCTCAAGATTGTCCAAACGTATGCAGAACAGTTCGAAGTATGTAACCTGACGATTGCTCAGAATCATTCTTTCGCCGTTGGCAACGCTGGGGTTTTGGTCCATAATACCGGGTGTGAAGAGACGGTTCGCGTCGGAGGACTTGGGTATCCTGGCAGCATGCCGGGAGCACGAAGGAGTGGAAACGTTCGAGTAGCAAAGAATCTTCGGCAACTCGACTTACCGGACGCGAAAGAAATTGCGATAGCAGAACACCTTGCAAAAGAGAGAGGCATCAGTGTTTTGCTGCGAGGCTCAAATGTTCCGGGTGGCGACGCGACGATTCGCCTTCCAGGTGCGACGAGTTCAGTCCGAGCGGAATTCAAAACACTTGATGCTGCAGGCACAAATGCAAGGAAAGCATTCGAACGGAATCTAAATGATGCGAGCAAGCAAACGGGAAGATTTCCTGGTGCCGTAGTCCTCGACGCACGTCCGATTGGGGTGTCGTCTGTTGACGCGGCGCATTTTATTGACCGAGCGATACAGAACGTTTCTCCTCGAAGGCCAAAACTTCGAGAAGTTTTCGTTATTACGAACGAAGGAACGATCCACAAGTCACTCTAACATCTGAAGAA
>JBIKMB010000130.1:0-15222 GCA_044359485.1 Pirellulaceae bacterium
CCGCAGTTGCCTTCACCTCGTGCTTGTTCCCTTGAAGTGGTCATTTGGTATACTGATCTCCTAGAGATTCCTATCTCGCACAGGGGACTTGAACCCCATAAACCAATGCCCATGACGGGCGTACCCAAAGCGATCCACCCAAGTCGCCGGTCGGCCGCGAATTTGAATCATGGTTGTTTAGCGGCGACTGGGTGATCGCCGCCGTTAGGCCATTCAAAAAGAGGTTCCAACTATGCGAAAAGCACTACGTTTTGCAGCACGAATTTTCACTGAAGATAAATCAAGGAAGTCCCGACGATCCCAGTCGAGACGATTAATCGTCGAGCCACTTGAATCGAGGCGACTCTTGACAGTTGACCTTCCTCTTCTTGTCCCACAGGTCGATGCGCCGCCTGCGGCGATTGCCTCGCAAGTTGTTCCTGTGCAGCAGGCACAAACGGATAGCGTCGCATTAGCTGCAGTCGGAGGTTTTTTCCAAGGGCTTGGTAACGGGCTCTATAACATGGGTTCTGGCGTTTACACTTTGGGCCACGACCTTGTCACGATGCCAATTGACCTTGTTGGTACAGCAGTCTCGTCAAGTTACGAGCCTCTCAGTTACTACGGGCAATCTTCACAAGCCGCAATCCAAAGCGGAACACCTTGGTACTACATCTCAGGTCAAACGGCGGTGAACGCAGGAACGTTTGGTACATATGGTCTCGCAACTACTGGATATCAGTGGTATCAAACTGGAGATCCAACGGCTTTTCAGCAAACGACCGGTGCCTTTGCGTTTACGGTCTTCGTATCATACGGCGTCCAGCAATACACTAGCACTGCGAATGCACCAACCTATAATCTTGGAGGTGTCGGGGAAGTAGCTGGTGCCATAAACGTCCAACCGCCAACCGCACCCTTGCCACCAAAACCCTACATCATTGCTCCAAGCAATCAGCTTCCAATTCCGCCTGGATCGGGAAACGTGGTGGTGAATAGTTCGCCGATTTCTCCACAGCCTGGCTTTCTAGGTCCTCCCTACTCGCCAAATCAAATCTCTAGCATTGCTACGGGCGGCTATACGATTTCCATTACGCAAGGAGTTCCAACACCCGGAGTGCCGACAATCGGACAGACAGCCGTAATCAATGTCGTGCCGCCTGGATCTCAGGTTGTTGTAACACCAGTCCCTCCTTACATGACAAGCGTTGTAATTACGACACCAACCCCTTTGACGACGGCGCTAGCGCCTTATGCGCCGATTGTCATTCAGGGCCCGAATCCACAATTGGGTCCAATTAATCAGTAACTGGAGCTGCAAGATTGTGAAATCATCTCCACCACCTTTCCGAACATTTCAGTGCATGCAGCAAGCAGGCACTGAAAGTTGGCTCATTTCATTTAATGACAACTTTGCGTTTCAAGCGATCTCTTCGAGATCTGATTTGGATTCGATGTTTCTACGGTACTCGACTGTAGTTTTGCTTGGCGTATTCGATTGGAGTAACTACAGTCGCGAAGTTTTTGCAGAAATGGCTGCGAAAGATGATTGGTTTGTTGAAAAAAAAACAGGAATCGGAGTATTATGCCTTGGTAATCCTTCGCAACTGGAGAGCATCAATCGAGAGGCATACGAGCAGTATCTTAAGCAAAACACAGAACCAATGCTGTTTCGCTTCAATAGTGGCATATTGAAGGACACAATAGCGGGACCCAAACCAATTGCGGATATTCAGCGATGGATACTAGCCGAGGCCTAAATCGGGTAGCCGCCGCCATTGCTGACGGCAGCCCCCACACCACCTAGCATGCGGGTCCGCCTTTGCCCCCCATCAATACAGTGCGGTTCCGCGAAGAGAAGCCTCGTACCAGAGTTGCTTTAACGACACCAAGCATTGTTGCCCTAAGTGATCCAATACAGAGCCACTCGTTAGTCATCGCAAAGCGTAGTGCCGGTGTACCAGACATCCGCCAATGTTTCTTGCGACGGATTGCGTGCTTGACCGCCATATCGAGAGTAACGCCCAGTGCAACAAGATATTTGATCTTGGTACGTGTATAACGCCACTGTTTCCAGTAGCACATCCGAATGCGTCGTTTAAGCCAACCATCAAGGTTGGCTATATCCTCGAACTGACGAGCTAGACCGAAGTAACCTACCCAACACCGCTGCGCTGAGTGCGAGCGCAGCGGTGCGTGAAACATTCACATCTCAAATGTTTACTTCACATCAATTTCAGCCGGTCCAATAGCCCAAATGGTTGGGCGGCCAGAAACGTTTTCCATCGCATCTCGAATCAAGCAATCCATGATGCTCGAGGAAAAACCACGCTGCCGAAGCAGTCTGAGGGCATCGCGAGAAATTCCCATCCATCGAATTTCCTCATCATCGGGTGAACCAAGAATCGACGACAGATCCAGGCCGCCAGCGACATTGGGGCGATGGACAACATTGTATTTGTCCAAACCAGCTTTCTTGGCGACGATGGCCAAACAATCATCTAAACCACCGATTTCATCCACCAATCCAGCACCCTTGGCCTGGGTTCCTGACCAAACACGACCTCCAGCCAAATCATCCATTTTTTCGATCTTAATACCACGCGATTCGCTCACCAGCTTCAAGAACTTACCATAAACATCGTTGATCGAATCTTGAATCGCCTTTTCATCCGACTCGCTCCAGGTTCGGTCGGGTGAAAATGAATTCGCGGATTCATCGAGAGAAATGTTCTCAAAATGCAAACCGATTCGCTTGACCAAGGAACCAAAACTCAACTTCAACGAGAACACTCCGATCGATCCGGTCAATGTGCCGCGTTCCGCATAAACGGGGACGCCAATACAGCTGACCCAATAGCCACCCGAAGCAGCCACATCACCCATCGAAACAATAGTCGGTTTTTTATCCTTTAACTGGACCAGTGCGCGGCGGATCGCTTCGCTGGCGGTTGCGGATCCACCGGGAGAATTGATGCGAATGACGACCCCCTTGATTTTGTCGTCTTTGATGATTTCTTCAATCGCTTTGACCGTTGGACCAGATACGATCGAGCCCGCTGCGGCCGTCTTGCCATCTTGAATGGTGCCCGAAAGATGCATCACGGCAATTGTATTATCCTTGGTTCGAGAAGCGGTTTCGGCCGGCCCCGACATCAATTTGCCCATCAACTCAAAAACCGACATTTCCTTCTTCGGCTTGGCAGTCGTTTCAATCCAACCAGCCGGTTCCTTGATCCATTCGTTCATGGTTTCTTTCATGGAACCATAAGGTGCCAATTTATCGACCAGCCCGAATTGCAAGGCCTCACCAGGTAAAAGAACTCGCTTAGCCTGCAACTCACGCACTTTTTCCGTCGTCAAACCTCGCCCCTTGGCAAGCAAGGATACCTGAGCATCATTCATGGTTTTGAGCATTTCCAAATAATGATTTCGCAGATGATCGCTCATCACCGAGTTCACATAAGGCTCAACCGCACCTTTAAAATTACCAGCTCGCACTACCGATGCTTTGACACCGACCAAATCCATCGCATCGCGATAAAAAATCGATTGCATCGACATCGAAGGCATATCAATTCCTCCGAAATCGGCCAACGCGACATAATCGCAACTGGCAGCAATTGCCATGTGCGTGGAACTTGCCGTCTCAAGCCAAGCGCCCATTTTCTTCCCGGCTTTCTTTAGCAGGTGCAAGCGACGGGTCAACTCGTCTAACTGTGCGAGATTGAAGTCGACCGCTGAATCCGAGAGATCGAATACAACGTGCGTGACCTTCTCGTTTCGCCCCAGTTCATCCAAGTAGTCGCAAAGCTTGTAAAATGACTTGCGTTTGCCAGGCCCAGATCCGGTGATGAGACTCGTAGGATCAAAAGCGGTTGCACCCATCAAGTCCACATAAGCACCGCTCAAGGTAATCACTTGAACTTGATTCTTAGGAGCTGGAGGCGTTTCTTTGGCGGGTTCTTTGGTTTCTTTTTTCTCTTCAACCTTTTTCTCTTCAGTCTTGGCAGCTTCGGCGGGTTTGGTTTCTTCAGCCTTTTTCTCACCCGCTTCTTGACTTGGTTTCGCTTCGGTAGATGCCGCTTCAGGCTTTGCGGGTTCCGCAGCTTTATCCTGTGCGACTGCGGTTGTCATATTTGCGACCGATCCGCCGATCATCAACAGCGCGAAAAAACTTGGAAGCAGCGTTCTTCTGAGTAAAAATTGGAAATTTGCCATCACCATCTTTGTAAGTTCCTCTAAAGTCAAAACGCGAATCATGTACTTTTGCAGTGTAAATATAGCCATGCCATTCGTCGTGTCTTTTTACCATTTTTGACAACAAAAAGTTTCAAAAATAGGTGCCATACGTCTCCTTTTCGCAGGATTCTTACCCCCTGGCAGTTGATTCAGTCCCGGATCGCCACCACCGATTTGGGCCTTTCCTAACTCAACTCGCTTTCCCAACAACAATTGATTCCCTGGGTGTTATCGAAGAGAATAAATGACTAGGTCTTCTGTCTTCATTTCCTGGTTCCTCCCCATCCCATTTTGGATCAAAAAAACCATGTTGAAATCGCTGAGTAGCCTTACCTTTCACAAGCCGCTGATGCTCGCGCTCGGCATATTCGGCTCTCTGAACTTGATTGGCTCCGTTGTTCTTGCCCAAGATAAGGGCGATAACGGGACGAAGGGTCGCTTGCCCCCCATGGATACGCCACTGAACAAAGAACTCACAGCCCTCGACAAATACGTGGCAACTCCCGATCCATCCTATTCCTACAAGGTGGTGCGAACGACAGAAGATGCCGATGGTACTCTGTTTGTCGTCGACCTTAAGAGTCAAACTTGGCTTACTGCCGAAGAAGTCAATCGTCCAGTGTGGCAGCATTGGCTGCTCATTTATCGCCCCAAACAAGTTGCCAACAATAAAGCGCTCATGTTCATCGGGGGCGGCGCCAACGGCAAAGATCCTCCTGCGGGACTCGACCGCAACATCGCTTTGGTCGCCAAGGCAACGCAATCGGTTGTGGCAGAACTGAAGCAAGTCCCCAACCAGCCGCTCATTTTCCACGGTGATGGTGTCGAGCGAGTCGAAGACGATTTGATCGCCTACACTTGGAACCATTATATTAAAACGGGCGATGCTCGGTGGCCTGCCAGATTACCCATGGTGAAGTCCGTGGTTCGCGCTATGGACACGGTGCAATCGATTATGGCCAGCGAACAAGCCGGTAAGCTGACCGTGGATCAATTCACGGTGGCAGGTGGTTCAAAACGTGGCTGGACCACTTGGATGACCGCTGCAGTGGATAAGCGAGTCATCGCGATCGCCCCGATTGTAATCGATGTCTTGAACGTCGATCGCTCCATGCAGCATCACTTCTCCGCCTATGGTTTCTGGGCACCTGCAATCGATGAATATGTTCAACATAAGATCATGGAACAACGTCATGATCCAGACTATATGGAATTGATGAAGATCGAAGATCCCTATGCCTATCGCGATCGCTTCACCATGCCCAAATGCATCATCAACGCAACCGGTGACCAGTTCTTCTGCCCAGATTCCTCGCAATTCTATTACGACGATCTGCCTGGCGAAAAACACCTCTGCTACGTCCCCAATACCGAGCATTCCTTAAAAGAATCTAACGCCTCAGAGTCATTACTCGCCTTCCATTACTCCATTGTGCATAACGTTCCTCGGCCAGAGTTTTCCTGGGAGATCGAAGACAAGAAAATCTCTGTACGCTGCAAAACCAAACCGATCAAAGTCACTTTGTGGCAAGCCAACAATCCCAAGACACGGGATTTCCGAGTCGATACGATTGGACGAGCTTACCAGCCCTTGGAATTAAAGCCCACGGGCGACGGAACCTACGTGGCGGAACTTACCGATCCTTCGATGGGCTGGACGGCATCCTTAATTCAATGTGAATTCGATATCGGAGCGCCCGTTCCGCTGCGTCTCAGCACCGCAGTGAAAGTATTGCCCGAAAATTTACCCGCAGCCGAGAAATAAAGATTTTGGAACGAACTATTCCAAGATTTTGAAATTCGAATATCTCTTTGGCTTCGCATTCAGTACCATACCCCGCATCGAACGATGGCGGGGTATTTTCATGGATTGATCCGCTTTGAACGAAAGGCTTTGACTTGAACCATTCCTTCCTCAACAGCACAGAAATCGGGTCCCGCGGACAGAAAACTCTACCGCCAGAATTCTATTGTTCCGAAGATGTGTTCCGAAAAGAAATAGTCCGAATCTTTCTCGATCGATGGATTTGTGTTGCCCATCGCGATAACATCCGCCAACCAGGTTCATTTATCAACTTGCAATTCGACGCGGAATCGATCCTCCTTATTCGCGATCATCATCACCATCTTCAGGCGAACTTTAATGTCTGCCGACATCGCGGTACAAGATTGACGCAAGCCCCATGTGGAAAATTGGGTAAAACACTGCAATGCCCGTATCACGCCTGGACCTATCATCTTGACGGAACACTCGCAGGCGTTCCCGATGAAAAAGAGATTCCCGGTTTTCAAAAAAGCGATTATGGTTTGCACCGCGCTGCAGTCCATGAACACGATGGTCTAATCTGGATCAATGCTCGTCGCGATCCCGCCGCTTTTGATCATTCACTTACAGAAATATTAGACCGTTTTCGTCCTTGGTGCCTCCAAGATCTTGCTCAAGGCGCTCAGCGACATTACCAAGTCAAAGCGAATTGGAAATTGATCCTTCAAAACTACAGCGAGTGCTATCACTGCTCTCCCGTGCATCCGCGACTCGTCGAATTGTCATCACCTACTTCAGGCGGTAACGATTTGGTGGATGGACCAATCATGGGTGGCTTCATGGACTTGAGACCCGTCGCAGAGTCCATGTCCTACAGCGGGAGAAGATGCGGGCTCCCAATCCCAGGCCTCGACGCGCAGCAGCTCCATCGCGTTTACTATTACGTTTTCTTTCCCAATATGCTTCTATCCCTTCATCCGGATTATGTGATGATCCACTGGCTCACACCGATCCATTGTGGGCTGACTCATATTGACTGCCGCTGGTATTTTCCATCGCAAAATATCGCCAATAACGACTCCTCCTTAGCCGATGTTGTCGATTTTTGGGACCAAACCAATCGCGAGGATTGGAATGTCTCTGAATTAACTCAACTCGGAGTTGCCAGCTCGCGCTACACTCCAGGGCCCTATAGCAATCGCGAAGCCATGTCGGCCGCTTTGGATCGCTATTATCTGCAAGAATTTCATTCGTCCGAACCAAACCAACCTTAAATAATGATCGGTGATATGACAGACGCTTTACTCTCCCATATGCCACCCACACGCACCCACTACGATCATGTGATTATTGGTAGCGGGCATAATGGTTTGATCGCTGCCTGCTACCTCGCCGCTGCAGGTCACTCCGTCCTGATCCTCGAAAAGAATGACTATCTCGGCGGAGCGACGGCATCGCAGCGAGTCTTTCCGGATTATGAAGCCTACCTTTCCAGATACTCTTACCTGATCGCTTTGCTCTCCCCCAAGATCCTCGCGGACTTGCAGATCTCATTTGAAACCCGACGGCGCCGTATCGCTTCTTTCACACCCTATCATGACAGCGATGGCAATCCCAAAGGCCTCATTCTGTCCAATGAAGATCCCAATGTCTCGCGGCATTCCATCATCGAAATGTGTGGATCGGCTAGGACTTGGGAAAATTATCAAAAACTGCTCGCGTTGGAAAATTCGATCGCCGCATTAACTTGGCCTACGATGCTCGAACCCATTCGTCACCGCAATGATTTTAAGCACATGCTGCAAAACGACCTTCAGCGGGAAGCTTGGGAATCGTTTATCGATCGCCCCTTAGGCGAAGTGATTGAACGCTATGCCGAGCATGATGCGCTCCGCGGCTTGCTACTCACCGATGGCAAGATCGGTGTCTTCGCCTCCGCACATGATGAGAGTTTATTGCAAAATCGCTGCTTCCTCTATCATGTCATTGGAAACGGAACAGGCGAATGGCGTGTTCCCGTTGGCGGAATGCGGGCGCTGGTCGATGCCTTAGTACAGAGATGCCGACAACTCGGTGTTGAAATGCAAATCAATTCTGCCGCTTTCAAAATCTATCCCAGCGCTAAACATCACTCGATATCGTATCGATCCAACGGAATCGAGCGAACCATCGATGCGACTCGCGTTCTCGTCAACGCTAGCCCAAAAAACTTTGCCAACATGCTCGGCCAACCCTTTAGTCCCATACCGACTGATGAAGGTTCTTGCATGAAAGTCAACATGCTCCTGCGCCGATTGCCAAAACTCAAATGCAACCTGCCCAGTCAGGACGCTTTCGCAGGCTCGTTCCATATCGATGAAGGCTATCAAGAGATGCAGACCTCCTATCAACAAGCATTTCAGGGACAAATTCCCGATCGCCCACCCGCAGAAATCTACTGCCATACACTGACAGACGATTCCATTTTGTCACCGGAACTTAAACAGCAAGGTTACCATACCCTCACTCTATTCGGCTTGGACGTTCCCTATCGTTTATTTACCGCAAATCCCGAACAAGTAAAAGAAACGATCAAACAACGCTATATCGAAGCCTTAGATCGACTGTGCGCGGAGCCATTCACGGATTGCTTGGCTGTCGACAAAAAAGGGAATCCCTGCATTGAAGTCAAATCCCCCATCGACCTTGAAAATGATGTGTCGCTCGACCTGGGCAATATCTTTCACAACACGTTGAGTTGGTTTTTCACCGACGATCCTGAAACCGTCGGAAAATGGGGGGTGGAAACCGAATATCCTCGCATCTACTTATCAGGCTCCTCCGCACTGCGTGGAGGAGCTGTCAGCGGTATCCCTGGACACAATGCAGCGCGATGTATCTTCGACGAATTGAAGATTTAATCGATTTGGATGAACTCGCGGTGCAAGTCGAAAGTTTCCCGCACCCAAGACTGCGACACGGGAAACCATACACCGAAGAGAGATACGGATCCTTAAATGAGCACTGGCTTGCCCAGATTGCGGCGCACGATCACCCATTGACCGGCATGCATCATCCAATGGCTACCCTGCATGCTCAACATACTACCCACCGTCGGAGCATAATCGACGCCAGTAGCTGTATCCAATTCCAAGTCGCTGATCTGCTCGAGAATCTTTAGCGTCCCAGCCCGCTGCGTTTGCATGGCAGCCATCAATGCGCTTTTGGTCATAAATTTACTGGGGTCGTCGGAGTTTTGAGTCTCCTTGGAATACATCTCCAACATTCCCGGTGGCAAAGCCGGCATGCTGTATCCCTTAGCACTGCACATCATTTGATGCTCCGACACAATCAAATGGCCCACCTGCCAATTGATATGATTGCAAGCAGGATGAGGACGATGCAGCATCTCCGCATCCGTCAAATCGCCCAAATAGGCCTGACAGATCATGTCCGCTGTATCGATACAAATTTTTAACGCCGATTTCGTGTTCATAAGCAAATACTTCTTCCGTATTTTGAGTTGGTGATTAGATCCGAGAAGTCGCAAAAACTCTCAGGACAGAATTTCATGCAACACATTTCCATGCACATCCGTCAGACGAAAATCACGTCCTCCGTATCGATACGTAAGGGCTTCATGATCGATTCCCATCTGATGCAGCACGGTTGCCCACATATCGTAGATCGTACACTTTTTCTCAACCGCGAAATAACCCAAATCATCGGTAGCCCCATAGATCGTGCCTCCCTTCACACCCCCTCCCGCCATCCATACGGAAAATCCAAAAGGATTATGATCTCTACCGTCACTTCCCTGAGAAAAAGGAGTCCTTCCAAACTCCCCAGCCCAAACAATCAACGTCTCTTGCAGTAGTCCGCGCGCCCTTAAATCCTCGATCAAGGCCGCAATCGGCTGATCGATCTGGAAACTCATCGCTCCATGACCATTCTTCAAATCCCCATGTTGATCCCAAGGATTGGCGGCTCCACCAGCACCAATATTTTTGGTCAAGCAACTTAACTCGATAAATCGTACTCCACGTTCGACCAGCTTTCGAGCGACCAGACATTGCCTGGCGTAAGCAGCCTTTTCTTTATCCGAGGAATCGATGCCATAATGTTTTTGCGTTTCGGCCGTCTCGTCTGAGATATCACATAATTCGGGAACAACACTTTGCATTCGAAAAGCCGTCTCAAAATTTTCGATCGCCGCATCGACTTGCTGATCGTTACCTGTCGATTCTAAAAAAGTTTGATCGAGATTCTTCATCAGACTTAAACGTCTTCGCTGTATGGGCCCCATATCGGCTGGCCGAATATTTCGAATAGGATCCTCGCGATCAACATTCAAAATGGAACCCTGATTCTGCGCTGGCAAAAAACCATTGCTAAACAGACTTACGCCACCGTGCGGAGGCACCGCCGAGCCGCTCTGCAAAACGATATAGCCAGGTAGATCCTGATCTTCGGTACCCAGTCCATAGGTCGCCCATGCTCCTGCGCTAGGATAACCCATGACAGGGAAACCTGTGTGCACGAAAAAATTTCCTTGCGCGTGTTCGTTCACTGGGGAGGTCATGGAACGTATCACGGCCATCTCATCGGCAACCCGCGCTATATTGGGAAACATACTGCTCACAGGAATACCACTGGTCCCCGCTGGCGTAAACTTAAAGGGACTCGCCATGATGCTCCCGTTGTTGTTGAATTGAGTCCGCTCGATCGGAAATGGCATCGGCTTACCATGATCTCGCTCGAGTCGCGGCTTGGGGTCGAACGAATCAACATGCGACACACCACCAGACATAAAACAAAAAATGACATGCTTCGCTTTCGCGGCATGATGCAATTTTCTCAAAGCCGCATTGCTAGGTAAATCATCTCCGCGGAGACTTCGCCCCTGAAGTATGGCAGATAGGGCCGTCAAACCGAATCCAGTCGAGCAGTGCTGCAGCATAGCTCTGCGCGACAAATTTGGCAAAAAACAACGGTTCGCATGAACTTTTGCCGAAAACATGCTCTTTGTCCCTCGCCAAACTATGGAATAAAAATCGTTTCTTTCAAACTGAACAGCGCACGAGCTAACTCGCTCCAACTATTCTCCGCTCGATATTCGCTGGGCGTCTTTTCACGCTGAGCAAGAGCGGACTGCAAATCGAATAAATCTTTTTGCCACTTCAGCACTTGTTCTCGCTCTGAATCCTCGAGAGAATCCAGGACAGCTGCCGTTGTAATCGCCGCTGGAAATCCGAGAAAACTCGCTTCCACTTCTTCCGCACTCAATGCCCGATCGTACACTTGAGCTCGGTAGATTTTTCCGCTCAGCAATCGATTCCCCTGAGCCGGCAAATGTCGCACCCCCAAGCCTACAACCGTATCCTGTGCACGAAACAGCATCGGCCCGTTGGATTGATACGCTTTACCATACGGCTTACCATTGCGAAATCCAACGATCCGTCCATCCGGATGATAGGCTACAGCAAAATGAACTATGCCCTCTTTTGCCTCTTGCTCTTCGTCCCCTTCAAAACCTTGGGTTCTGGCAAAGACATTGCTCCCAGCTAGCCAATGCCTCGCGCGCTGCTCACCGAATACGATCGCATCAAAAACATTCCCATCTTTTGTTTGGATCGACAAAAGACCACCACCCTGCTGTTCCAGATTTTCTAATTGCACCCAAGCTTCAAGCGTCTTTTCCCTTAAATCTTGTTTCAGCGGATCGCTCACCGCATGACCGCGTGGTCCAACCACGAGATGATCGCTTTCCAGCCTTGCACCATCCTGGAGTTTCAGCGTTAAGCCTCCCACACTATCCTCCAGCGATCCCTTAAATTCCCAACGATGGACAGGATGTAGGGCCCCTCGCACCACTCCCTCTTTTTTGACCTCATCGGTCATTTTGTCCATAAGCTTTTTGCGAGCAGGATCGATAATTTTAGCAATCGCAGTCCGCAGCGACCGCACTTCCATATCCAGCTGCTGGCGATCAGCGATCACACGGCGTTGCTCTTGTTCCGTTTCTTTCAAAAATTGCTGCAAACCCTCGATCTCTCCGGTGGATGGAACGCGTCCGGTAACCATTTGGAACATGGCCCGCAAACGCTCGACATCATTTGAATACTTTGGCTCACGAAGTATCGAGGTAGCCCAGTTCTTAGCCCAATCGGTCACGCTTGGATCGTTCATAAACGCCAGCGACTGTGCTGGTACATTTGTTACATCGCGGCGTCCTGTACAGGAGAAGGGCTCTGGAAAATCAAACGCACGCAGGAACGGATCCAGAGCATTGCGTTGAACCCGCAAATAGACGGAGCGTTTCGGCACATTCCCGTCGATCGGCGGCCCAAACCTCTCGGTATTCAATAAACCACTAACCGCTAAAAGGGTATCTCTAATTGCTTCAGCTTCCAATCTCCGAAGATTGGCATGCGAAAAGAAGTCGTTCTCGGGATCCTTTTCCAACGACTCCGGATTTGGCTTAGATGATAGTTGCCAAACCTCTGTCATCACCAGATCACGGATCAATTGCTTCAATGAACCTCGCTGCGAATCGCGAAAATTGCTGGCCAAATAGTCCAGCAATTCAGGATTCGTAGGTGGCGAACCCAATTTCCCAAAGTTATCAGTCGTAAGCACGATACCGCGACCAAACAAATGGTGCCACACACGATTGACAATCACTCGATAGGTCAATGGATTATCGTCCCTCAGCAAATCTGCTGCTAATTGCAAGCGACCGCTTTGATCCGCCGAATATGGCGTTGAATCCACCGCTTGCAAGAATCTAGGAGGGACATTATCCCCCAACTGCTTATGATTTCCCCGAATGAAAAGAGCTTGCTCGCGCCCCCTTGTTTCATCCAGTCCGGGAACACGCATGGGGATTTTGATTTCTTGCTCCAACTTTCGGTACTCACCGACAAGTCCAGCTATTTTTTCATCTGCACTCACCGAGTTGATCAACTGTTGAATTTCCAGTGCGCTGCTGAGCCAATGCGCGTCGATGTCATCGCAATTCCCATCGCGCCATTTTTCGATCGCCAGCTTTAAACCGTCCCAGTACAGGGTGAGCATCTCGTCGTTGCTCTTCGGCATTTTGTCTATGGCAAACCGGAAGAAACCAATTTGCTGCCAAAGCGGCTCGGGTGGCCCAGAATTATCGGCAGGTACGATCAACGCCTCGGAAATACCAAACCAAGATCGATTGGATCCATTGACCAAAAGTGGCGCATCGCGTCCGGTCACAAGCTCCAGATGGATTTTATCGCCTTGCCAGTAAGCTACATCAAATTTTTGCCAATGCCATTTGGGGCCTATTCCGGCCGTCGGAAATACGACTCCATTTCGCGGATAATCTTGTACCACATATCGCGTTTGCGACGATCCATCGCCCAAAACTCGAATCCAAAGATGATATTTTTCTCCAAGTTGTATATCCTCGGTCGTCAGTCGCGCAGGATCTTTGCTGCTCAACAGATGAGAGTAGACACCCGCAGGGTAGATACCGGTCAGCAACATATCTCCCTCCGGAGCGACCGCGTATTCTCCAGACTTGGTTCGCTTATTCGCTAAACCTTTCCCTTCAAAATACCAATGCTTATGGCTCTCTGGATCGCTGAAACTCCACTGTTTGATTCGCTGATCCATCACATAATTCACCACGGCTTCTCGGTGCGATTGATATTTGCCCCATTCATCTTTCCATACCGCATCAAACGCTTCTCCTGATTGCACCCTCCGATAAACGTTGGCGATAGGAAAGCGAACATCGGTCGGCTCCTTAATTTCCCGCCACTTGTCTAATTCGGCAGCCCCCCGTTGCGATAACATTTGAATATCGGATAACCAACGATTCGCTATCTCAACTCGAATGTTTTCCTTTAAAGCGATCAGGCGAGCACGACGCTCTGCATCGCGGGGATCGACATCAATTGCATGTCGAGCGGGTCGACTGGATGCGAGTATGCCAAAGGTCGCGTAGTAATCTTCTTGACTGATCGGATCGAATTTATGGTGATGACACCTGGCGCAAGAAAGTGTGATTCCTAAAAAGGCTTTCGAAAATGTATTGATTTGATCATCGATAAAGCGGACTTTTTCATCGAGCGCATCGGTCGGTGAGAAGCCATGAAACACCATCCGCCAATGTGCTGTGCCAATCAACGATTCATTAATGCCCAGTTCCGAATTGATTCGTGGTTCGGTCAGCAGATCCCCCGCAATATGCTCCCGCAGCAATTGCGAGTACGGGACATCCGCATTCAAAGCGCGAATGAGATAATCTCGATAAAGCCACGAATTATCAATAGCTGGATCCCCCTCGGATCCATGCGAATCGGCATAGCGTATCCAATCCATCCAATGCCGCGCCCAACGCTCTCCGAACTCCGGTCGCTCGAGAAGATGATCCACCAGTTGACTATAGCCTTCTTGTGATTCAATTTCTTTGCTCCAACGATCAACCTCAGAATTGGTCGGCGGCAAACCAATCAATGCAAAGAAAAGTCTTCGGACCAGAAGCGTGGTATCAGCCCGACTTACTGGCGTTAGCCCCTTAGCTCGCATCTTGGCGTACGCAAAGCGATCGACCGCATTGGAACTCCAGCGAGGCTCGCTCACCTCGGGCACTACCGGAATTCGTATTGGCTGAAATGCCCAAGATTCTTTCTTTCGCTGTTCTAACACTTTGTCCCAAGAACGCAGCGATTGCAGATCCTCCAAGCTCGGTGGACGATCGCGTGGATCAGGAGCCCCCAGCGCGATCCATTTTTCAAAATCAGCTATGATCGCATCGCTTAATTTTTCACCATCATCGGGCATCTCCAAACCGGCTACTTCATGCTTCAAAATAGCCAGCAGACGACTCTTTTGGACGTTGCCCGGTTCTAAAATCGAACCATTACCTCCCCCCTTGAGCATTCCCGCTTTCGTATCCAGAACGAGCGAACCTTCAGCCAAGTCGATCGAGTTGTGACAGCTGTAGCATTTCGCAATCAGCACAGGCCGAATCTTCTTTTCAAACAACTCGAGACCTTCTAGCTGATTTTGCCCCACAGCAACAGGACTGAAGATGAAAAGATACCCACAGGCCGCTAACGCCAAAAAATGGATCATAGGGATACAAATGGTCGATCTCATCTTGGGCTTCTCAATGATGGGAAATGCGTAAGTGTGTGAGCGTGACTTCGCTATCGCCTAATATAGCGTCACCAAACAAATCATCGTCTAGCGTATCGATTGATCTGGCAATTGTA
>JBIKMB010000021.1:0-49034 GCA_044359485.1 Pirellulaceae bacterium
GCCTATCGGCAACGGGTTAAACGATTTCGCCGCCAGGCCCGCGCCGTTGTGCGCTCGAGCGCGTTGGGCGTGACCGGTGATTTGGTCCAACGCGCTTTCACATCCAACAGCACATCTCCGGCGTTGAGCGTGTACCCAGGGTGCCTAGGCTGGCGGCAACGGGTTAAACGATTTCGCCGTCAGGGACGCGCCGTTGTGCGCTCGAGCGCGTTGAGCGTGTACCGGGGGACCCTAGCCTGGCGGCAACGGGTTAAACGATTTCGCCGCCAGCCCCGCGCCGCTGTGCGCTCGAGCGCGTTGGGCGTGTACCCAGGGTGCCTAGCCTGGCGGCATCGGGTTAAACGACGCAACGCTCTCTCAACCGCATAGCTCAATCCCGAGCGAAAACCGTTTGCCCAATGGAATTGATTTCATGGTTACTTAAAATTGTGTACAATTTTAAAACTTCTTTTTCGCGAACCTCTTCAAGAGCAAACTTCATGACTGGTGCTGTATCGCTATTTGGTTATCGACGGTTTGTTAAATTTTATATGCCGCATTACCTTCATTTTTTGATTGCATTCAGGCAGATGCAATCCGTCCGCAAATTCATCTCAGTGTTCTTGCTGATTCTGGCTTTTCCCCTAAACAAGGTTTCGGCACAGCACTGCGCTCCCATCGTAGAGTCCTATTTGAGCGCTACGCAAATTTTTCGCACCGATGATGGATTGCGTATTTCAATGCGTTACCGAAAAACGGGGGGACAAGTAAAGGAAGCTTATCAGGCTTACGTCGTTGCCTATTCACAAAAAAACTTCGATCAAGTTTTGAAACTTTCGCCGCAAGAAGCGATCGAGCAAAAATTGGCCGTTGTCATTCATACGCAACTTGCCAATCTCAATGAAAAAGGGGAATATGAAATCGGATTCTCGATAAAAACCAATGATTTGGTCGAGAAAATGCTGGAGGCAGAGCAGTTATCTCTCAAAAATACAACAAACATAGGTGGCTGGAAAAGCTTCGATTCTCCACTTCGTCTGTCAATTTTTGTTCCCTTTCTCGAGGATGCGAAATACTCTCATACTGAGGGATTGCCAAAAGACAAGCACGAGTGCAACTATTCGAATCTGTCTGCGCTACTCTTTGATCCCCTTCCGATTCATCTCAATATCCGTTTTGGCATTGTTCAGGCACGGCGATTAAGAGATGGAGAGTACTACATTGAGATGAATGGCCAACGCCCGGAAACACCAAGCAATAAAAATCGCTAAGAGTCTTTCCGAAAACCATTAGACGACTCGACATTAGCTTCGGTTTTCGGGGATTTAGTCGAGTCAGCAAGTGCCTTGAGGTTAGAGAGGGAAAGCCTAAATGAAAAAACGGTTATTGTCATCTTGTGATTTCGGATAATCCCGAATGGTGCGAGAATCTGAATTTTGCGTTAACTTCGAAAAAAAGTATTTATATCTTTCGCGCTGACCTTCTTATCAGCCCTATTTACGATTTGTCGCAATTGGTATAATTTGTCGCACCTGGAGCGCACTTACTTTAGAGTCCGTGTTAGTGACTATGGTTCTTCACGCGGATCGCTTATCCCAACCGTCGGAATTTTATGCTTTTCAGACGATCGCAGCGGTAGCTACCCTCAAAATTGGATGAAGGTTGAATCCCCCTTTTCATAGACTGTTCGGTCATTCGTTGAGCTTTTGAATTTGTGTTGATACCTAGATCTGCAAACAAAGCATTCGCAAGCAACAAAATGTGAATATCTGGACTGAGAAAGTCTCTTGAATTTTAGGCCCGAGGCGTCGTGCTCTTTATGGACCACAAAAGCAGCTACATCTGGCAAGTTTTCCGACGCACAAAGCTTTTTTTGCCGGTAATTCACCCAGTTTCGGAGGACGTAGCGCTAAAAAGTATCGAGACGGCAATCGCAGCGGATGCGGATGGCATTTTTCTTATCAACCAAGGGATGAGTGCTGATGAAGTATTACAATTCGTCCCTGAGGTGCATCGACGTTTCGGGAATTTATGGATTGGTGTCAATCTTCTTGGAATACAGCCTTCAGAAGTTGTCTCTCGGGTGTCGCAATTGCCTGTAGGCGGGATATGGTCCGATAACGCGATGATTGACGAAGAGTCGGAAGTACAACCCGCGGCAGAGTTGTTTCGCCGGGCAAGAGCTCAAAATGGATGGATGGGTCTTTATTTTGGTGGAGTGGCATTCAAGTACCAGCGCGAAGTTTCCGACCGCCTGTTGCCCGTAGCTGCGAAAGCCGCAGCACCTTGGATGGATGTTATTACGTCCAGTGGTCCAGCGACCGGAATGCCTGCGTCGATCGAAAAAGTCAAGGCTCTTCGTGTGGGGGCAGGCAAACATCCAATCGCTTTGGCCAGCGGTATCAGCCCGGAGAATGTCGACCAATACCTGCCTTTAGTAGACGCATTTTTGGTTGCTTCAGAACTGGAAACCGAATGCTATTCGGGCAAACTGGTTGTCGAGCGAACGAAGCGTTTGGCCGATCGCATCCACGGCTGGCGAGAAAATCGCATCGCGGAATAACCATCCGGCGATCTTTTCAAAATTCTACTAGATAATCTGATTTTGCTGTCCTGCCCCGAGTTCTTACGGGCATCTCTTAAAATTCCAGGCAGTTTGCACGAGCGACATTCTCTGAATTTCCTCGGAGAATCGAAAATCTCTTGCATTTTGAAACTATTCCCATCCGTCAACTGTCCGATTCGGCTCTGGCCCCAACATTTGTGGCAAGCCTTCTGGATTGTCTCTGATGGAATCTTCATTTCCAAACATTATCGAAGTCTGAATCATCCATGAATCGCCCCACTCGAAAAAGAACTCGCTCGCTGAGGATTGAAACGTTGGAATCGCGGGCAGTATGTGCCGCGGACGGTATCGGTTTTTACCAACCTGGAAGTTCGATGTTTCATCTTAAAGAATCATTCACCCCGGGTAATTCGGACCTCTATTTTAACTTTGGTCCCTCGGACAACGATAGCTGGCTGCCACTGACAGGCGACTGGAATGGAGATGGAGCTGACAGCGTTGGCTTTTATGACCCTTGGCAATCCTTGTTTCACCTGAAGAACCAATTCACTCCGGGCGCATCGGACTATTATTTTCAATTCGGACCGGCTGGCAATGCAGGTTGGGAACCGCTGGTTGGCGATTGGGATGGCGATGGTTTTGACTCGATCGGTTTTTATCAGCCCGACCTATCTCTTTTTCATCTCAAAAATTCGTTTCAACCTGGCAATTCGGACATCTATTTTCAATTTGGACCGACCGGCAATTCAGGCTGGCAACCTCTCGTGGGAGACTGGAATGGCGATGGTGTTGATACCATTGGCTTTTACCAGCCGGACCAATCTCTTTTTCACTTGAAGAACTCTTTTTCTCCCGGAGCTTCCGACCAGTATTTTCAATTCGGACCTGGGGGAAATGCCGGATGGCAAGCCCTTATTGGCGACTGGAACGGCGATAGCTTGGATACCATCGGTCTTTACCAACCGGATAACTCCCTGTTTCACCTCAAGAACAGCTTCTCTCCTGGAGCCTCGGACGTTTACTTTCAATTTGGTCCAGTGGGTTATGCAGGTTGGAAACCGCTAACGGGCGACTGGGAGAGCGCAGCTCCCCCAGTAGATACAACTCCTCCAGAAGTTTCGATCACCAGTTCGGCTACTCGCTTAGGCCGCGGTGAAACAACGCAGATCCGATTCAGTTTCAATGAACCGGTCCCTGGCTTTTCGCTGGCCGTTGTTCAAGTAACAGGCGGAGAGCTTGTCCAATTCAGCGGGAGCGGAACGAGCTTTACGGCAACCTTAGTCCCCTGGAGCTCATCGACTGCGCCGGCCATTGTCTCTCTCCCCAGCGGTGCATTTGCTGACGCTGCTGGCAACTACAACACGGTTCCCGCTTCGATCTCATTGGAGGTAAATACGCTGCCACCGGATCAAGGTGGAATCGACCAAGTCGATATTCCCGCGTTTTCCAGTAACCCTGGAGCGAGACATACGATGTATCTCGATTTTAATGGTTATCGAGGTCAATTTCGCTATCAATATTTAGTTAAAGAGACTGTCTACGAATTAGAAGAATGGGAAGGTTTAGCGTCAAGTTACGCTTTTGACATGGATGGGAACTTCGGAAATCTTTCCGCAGAAGAAAGAACAGCTATCGAGCGTATTTGGGCCATCGTGGCCGAGGACTATTCCCCATTCGATATCAATGTCACAACGGTGGTCCCTACCGGAGTATCAAGTGATAAACTCCTGACAGTTGTTATCGGAAGTCAACGTCGTCTTGATAATCCGTGGTCCAACGAATTCGGCCTGGCCCATATTGGTTGCTATTCTGACAATTATCCAAATATGGTTTTTGTTGTCTCGGACATGCTTTTGGAATCGGGCGAAAGCATTGATTACGTTGGTTCGACGACATCGCATGAGGCAGGGCATGCTTACGGTCTAAGACATTCCAGTATTGTTATCAAAAATTCGGATGGTACATGCTTTGTGGATCGCGATCGTTATCCGGAAACGAGAGAATACAATCCAGGCGATTCCGAAATCTCGCCTATCATGGGCAACGGTTCCGGCCGCAGAACGCTGTGGGCAAACGATGATTCTTGGCGTCCTCAACTCGGTGGAACCAAGCAATATTACGAACGCAAAGACGATATCTATAAATTGCGTTATGTTCTCGGCGAGCGACAAACGGAACCAGAAAACCTGACGCAACAGGGAAACAGCGTCACGGGAAGCGGCGTGATCTCCTACCCTGAACAACGTGACTATTGGTGGTTTGAAACATGTGCCGGCGATGTCAGTTTCGATGTCACAGTGCCCGAAGGAATCAATAATTTGGACGTGAAAGTTCAAATCACCGATCAATGGGGAAATGTCAAAATCGACTGGGTCGCTCCATCGGATTCCTTCGGTGCAACAATCGGCGGTCGTCTCAACGCAGGCTATTATCGATTGGTCATCAAGGGCAACGGTCTGTATGGCGATGTGGGCCAATATAAAATTCAAGGCACGGTTCAAACAGATGCTTATATCGGACTTCGTCTAACCAATGCAAACCTTAAAGATGCTTCAGGTGCAGTCGATAGGTCAACACAAGTTTCCTATATCGTATATGGCTCCGATCGTTCCACTGTTCTCGGATCGACTCAATTGAAAGGTCAATGGGCATTTACTAACGCAACTCCTGACGGTTCGAGCGGTTCGACCTTTGTCCGGCTAAAAGTAAATCTCAATCAGACCAACATTTTCTATGTGGCCGCATTCCATAATGGTGTTGCCTGCACAGATTATGACGGTAACTCGCTTCAAGAGGTACGTATTTTCGTGGATCGTTTAGGTAAATTTGTCTGGCAACAACCGGGAGTTCGGACTGCCATCTACCCATCTCGATCCTCGCCTAACGGTTGGTATCGCGTGATGAGCACCAGCATTTACGACGACTATCGGAGCCGAGATCAGTTCTAATGCCTAGTGAGACGACCTAGTGAGACGATAGAAGTATGATGCATCCAGTCGCGTCCAGCATACCGCTCGTTTTCTGCTCATGTTACCATATTCAGACTCGAGCGGTTTTTTCATTCGCTTTCAACTCGATATTCAAAGGTATGCCGTGAATCGACTTTTTGCGGGCACCATTTTCGATGCTCCTCCACCTTGCGAAATTTGTAATCAACCCATCGCGGACTGCCGCTGTTCCTGGCAGGCAAAACAAGATTGGGAGAACAAAAAGAAGTTGGAAAGCAAGCGACTGCCACCCGAGAAACAAAGCTGTCGAGTTGTTTTGCAAAAACGAAAAGGTGGTCGTGTTGCAACCGTGATTGAAGGCTTAACCCACGAAGGAAGCGACCTCAATTCGCTGTTTAAAAAACTTCAAGCGGCTTGCGGTACGGGGGGAACGGTCAAGCCTGAGGAAAACTTGTTGGAAATCCAAGGGGATCATGTCGCGCGGGTACAAAAGCTGCTAACCGATATAGGCTACAAAGTCAAAAAATAATTGCACGCCTACAAGCAACAATCAGGTTTTACCAGCAAAGTTATGCGCTGCCAGTCCTTCTTGCATACTCAGAGGGGGCCCACCCCATCATCCGCTTGAAGGTAGATGAAAAGACGAAGGGATTTTGATAGCCAACAGCATTCGCAATCGATTGTATTTTTCGATTACCCTCCATCAATAATTCCGCCGCTTTCCGCATCCGCAGCCACATCAGTTGTTGTTGCGGCGACCGTCCTAGTTCCATTCGACACAATCGCTGAAAGTGTTTCTCGCTCAGGCAGGTCTCTTTAGCTAGTTCCGAGATTTTCCAGGGGTAATCGAGTTGTTGGGATACCTTTTCCCATGTCCTCCACAATCGAACATCCACTCTTACTGGAGCCGCAAATCGCTGAACATAACTATGAATGATCCGTATCCAATGATCTTGATAGGGAGCGATGCTGAAAGCTTGCGCCTCGTGAAACAGGCCACGCAGTGCATGCTCTAAAGGCCGCCCATCGAAGCGGGCTAAGACTGGAGAATTAGCGCGGGCGATTGGTACTTGTCCTTCTGCCTCTTGATAGCGCACCCAACAAAAATTCCAGATTTTCCCCGGGGGTGTATAAAATGCATGCAAGGTTTTCGGAGGGAGCAAAAAGGCATGTCCGGGCTTCGATTGAACCCATTTTCCATCGACCAAGACTCGCCCCTCCCCTGCGAGCGATGCTAGAAAGTAACTCCCTCCCAAGTGCGTGCGCACAATGCGAAAAGGCGCAGGCATCAGTGCGATTCCTGCATGTAAAATCTGATATTGCGACAGATACTCGCAAACTGGAGCCACAGCCAGCCAACGGCGACCATCACGATCATCGCCCCTTACCGCCCAGGTTTGGCAACCCTCGCCGCGCAAATCGGTTTCTCGGAGTTCTTTTCGATCTTTGCCCGGCATGCAACAGTTGTCCATCAAGGAAAGGTACTTACCCCAGGATAATTGATGCGATGTCGCTTTTGGATAGGGTCTTGTCGTGTGAGACGATGGCTTTTTGGCCAAAACCTGTCAGAATAGGGGGAGCTGCCGACGGTTTGGCCTAGTCCGCAGCAGGCCCCCAGCCGGCAGAAACGCCAGCAAACAAGCAAGCAAACATTGCGGAAGCTTGCCCCCTCCTTGATTTCTACGGTATGAGTCCAATGATCGATTTTTTGGAAGAAGGTGCTCGACTGAGCCGCACCGCTATCACGAGAGAATTCATGAAGAGTATCTGCGTACCAGCGTTAGTCAAGTTTGCCCCTATTTTCTTGATCTTGGGTTTGCCCCAAACTCAACTTTTTTCTCAAGAAGGCAAAGGGGTTCATTTTTCACGCGAAGTCCAGCCGCTTTTGGCCAAACGTTGCTTTGCCTGTCACGGGCCTGATAAAGCCGAAGGTGGCCTGCGGATGACTTCGGCCGAAGGCTTCTCGACAATTCTTGATTCCGGCTCGAAAGCCATTGTGCCCGGTAAGCCCCAAGAAAGCGAAATGATCAAACGCATCACTTCGACCGACCCAGATCTGCGGATGCCACCAGAAGGGAAACCGCTCACCGCCGCGGAACAAGATTTACTCAGTCGCTGGATTCTGGAAGGTGGTAAGTATGAAAATCATTGGGCCTTCCAACCGGTTGTCCCCCCAGAAATCCCCGCTGCAATCCCGCCAGCGGCGAACTCGAAAGCGGTGAAATCCGACCAGCCAATCGATCGTTTTATCGATGCCAAGCTCAACCAAGTCGGACTTTCGCGAACGGAACCTGCAGAGGCCACTCATTTGCTACGGCGATTATATTACGACCTAATCGGCCTTCCCCCAACTCCCCGGGAATTGGAAGGATACCTCAAAGAACATCAGCTTGATCCCAACGCCGCTTACGAGAAACAAGTCGATCGATTACTGGCCTCCAATCATTACGGCGAAAAATGGGCTCGCCACTGGCTTGACGTTGTCCGTTATGCTGAAACCAATAGCTTCGAACGCGATGGACGCAAACCTCATGCTTGGCGATATCGAGACTACGTGATTCGATCGTTCAACGAAGGTAAGCCCTACGACCAATTCTTGATGGAGCAATTAGCTGGCGATGAGTTGCCACAAATCACCAAAGAATCCTTGATTGCAACCGGTTTTTATCGACTCGGAGTATGGGACGATGAACCCGCTGATCGAGAATTAGCAGTGTATGATGGGATGGATGACATCATCACAACTGTCGGGCAAGGCCTGTTGGGGCTGACGATTAATTGCAGTCGCTGTCACGATCATAAGATCGATCCGATCTCAACCGCCGAGTACTACGGCATGGTTGCCTTCTTTCGCAATGTGACCCCCAATGGCAATGGCCCGCATGTAGAACGTCCGTTAATCGCAACAGCTGAGGATCAAAAGAGATTTCAAACCGCGATGGAAGCAAGCAAGGAAAAGATGGATGCAATCCAAGCGCAGTTGAGCGAGCTAGAGAAAAGAATCAAAGATCAAGTTCAAAGTGCACAGTCGGATCAAGCCCCAACCTACGATCTCGATGATTTGGAATATCGTTTTTATCGCGATGATTTTAAACAGCTTCCCAATTTCGATGAATTAAAGCCCGAGACCGTTGCTAAGCTTGAACCTCCATTAATCGACATTCGTCCGGCAACTCGCCCAGATCATTTTGGTTTCGTCTTTGTTGGCACATTGATTGTTCCCGAAGATGGTGAATATACCTTTGTGCTCGACTCCGATGACGGATCACGTTTAACTCTCAATGGTAAAGTGGTTATTGACCATGATGGCATTCATGGTGAGGGGCGTGCGAAAAGAACCGTTCTCCGTCTCACAAAAGGACGGATGCCTCTGCGACTCGATTATTTTCAAGGCTTATTCGGCAAAGGCTTGAATCTGCACTGGAGTGGACCAGGCTTTCAGCGTCGCTCCCTGACATATTCAGAGAAAATCTCAACGCTCGATATCAATCGATTGGTGGAAGCTCCGGAAGCCCATGGCATCGATAAAGAAATGGCGGCCGAGTATCGCAAAGTACGTCGTCAATTAGAGGATGCCAAACGCGTGAAGCCCTGGGATGAGTATGGTATGTGCGTCAGCGAGACCGGAACCTCTGCACCTGAAACTTTCATCCTTATGCGCGGCAGCCCACAGGCGAAAGGTGACAAAGTTGAACCGATGTTTTTATCGATTTTGGGCGAAGCTCAACCCCAGATCGCGGCAAATAACGAACGCAACACATCGGGCCGCCGGCTGGCGTTCGCCAAATGGGTCACTTCGCCCGACAATCGACTGACCAGTCGCGTGATTGTCAATCGCATCTGGCAACACATCTTTGGACGTGGCATCGTCCGCTCTCCAAATAACTTCGGACAACTCGGTGATATACCGACGCACCCGGAATTGCTGGATTGGCTAGCCAGCGAACTGGTTGCCAATGACTGGAAACTCAAACCGCTTACGAAAATGTTGGTGATGTCACAAACCTACCGACAAAGTGTCGTGCCTTCACCCCAAGCCCAACAGAAAGATCCGGTCAATGATTGGTTCAGTCATGCAAATATGCGGCGTCTTAGCGCCGAAGAGATCCGCGATTCTATTCTGGCCGCCACCGGAAAATTGAACTTAGAGATGTATGGCCCAAGTATTTTCCCAGAGATATCCCGGGAAGTATTGGCAGGCCAAAGCGTTCCAGGCTCGGGTTGGGACAAAAACTCTCCCGAACAGCAGGCTCGAAGAAGCGTCTACATTCATATTAAACGCTCTCTCGTTGTCCCTATGCTCTCCACCTTTGACTTTCCCGATACCGATACCAGTTGTGAAGCTCGCTTTATCACAGTCCAACCTGGGCAAGCTCTCAATTTGCTCAATGGAGATTTCATCAATGAACAAGCGACCGAATTCGCCAAACGCATTCGCCAGGAGGCTGGATCCGATTTCAGTAATCAAGTTCAACTTGCGAACCAATTGGTTCTGTCGCGACCAGCCACCGAAAAAGAAATTGAACAAGCTCGAGAGTTTGTAACCAAACTTCAAACAAAACATTCGCTCAACGAGGAACAGGCTTTCAACACCTATTGTTTGTTCCTCTTTAATTTGAATGAGTTTATTTATCTCGATTAGCATTCCGTGCGACTTGGATGTCCGTTAGTCCGAAAATGTCACTTTTGGATAGGTAGATTTTGTTATGGCAAATAATTTCTGTGGACGAACTCGCCGAGAGTTCCTGTGGCAAACGGGCGCTGGCTTCGGTGGTGTCGCTTTAGCAGGCCTTTTATCGCAAGATGGTTTTTTCAATTCGGCTGCCACAGCTTCTGATTCTGCCTCGGGAACCAAACAGCCGCACTTCGCTGCGAAGGCCAAAAGTGTCATATTTTTGTTCATGTATGGTGGGCCAAGCCATATCGACACCTTTGATTACAAGCCGCAAATGAAAGGTCGCGATAACCAAACGGTGCAAGTCAAGACATTCGGTCGTGGCGGCCATCGCAATACGGGCCGCATCGTCGAACCGCGATGGAACTTCAAGCAGTACGGTGAATGTGGAAAGTGGGTCAGCGACCTGTTTCCCAATTTGGCAACCTGCGTTGATGATATCGCCTTCATTCACTCGATGACCGCCGATTCACCCATCCATGGTTCCGCTATGCTAATGATGAATTCGGGGCGAGTTCAAAGTGGACACCCCAGTTTGGGCTCGTGGGTCAATTACGGATTGGGGAGCGTCAATGAAAATCTCCCCGGGTATGTCGTAATGCTGGATCCAACCGGCGGCCCTATTTCTGGTGCAAAAAACTGGTCGAGCGGTTATATGCCAGCAAGTTACCAAGGAACCATTTTTCGAACCAAGGGGGCACCCATTCTCGACCTGAAAGCCCGCGACGGAGTCACTCGAGAACTGCAACGGGATTTACTGGACGCTCTCAAAGCCCAAAATCAAGAACACCTCGCCTCGCGGAATAATAACAGCGAACTCGCCTCGCGAATAGCAAGTTACGAGTTAGCTTACAAAATGCAGGAGAGCGCACCCGAAGCGGTCGATATTGAGAACGAAACCGCCGACACTCAAAGGCTCTATGGCATTGATCAAGACCGCACCCGCGACTTTGGCGTTAAATGCCTTCTGGCTCGTAGATTGGTCGAAAGAGGCGTGCGATTTATCCAAATTTATTCAGGCGGTTCCCACAACGATGATAATTGGGATGCTCACAGCGATCTAAAGAAAAACCACGACTATCATGCCGGCAATACCGACCTGCCGATCGCTGGACTGCTAAAGGATCTGAAACAACGAGATATGCTTAAGGATACACTGGTTGTATGGGGTGGCGAGTTCGGTAGACAACCCACCGCAGAGTACGCAGAGGGTACCGGCCGCGATCACAATTCCTACGGCTTCACGATGTGGATGGCTGGCGGTGGAATCAAGGGTGGAACAAGCGTCGGCACTACCGATGAACTCGGTGCCGCTGCCGTCGATGATCCATTCCATGTGAAACGGTTGCACGCAACCGTCTTAAATCAACTTGGCATCGATCCCAACCGCTTGAGTTATTTCCATTCGGGCTTAGATCAAAAATTGGTCGGTGTCGAACATGTCGAACCGATCCATCAAGTTATTTCTTGATTATCGCACAGCAGCCACGATTGCGCGGTCTACGAGCATGAGTTCCCGTTGTACGTAGAGCTTATCCGAAAACCAAGAACGCCGCTGCTAAAGCCAAGACGGCTAATGGTTTTCGGACAGGCCCTTAGCTCATTTGTTGCCCATTTCAATATGAGGAGAACTCACTACGCAATCTCTGTCATCGAAGAGATTGATATAGACCACAGTAGCCTGCGCGGGAACCTGGCAAGCGACCGTTCGCGTGACGAGATCGATTGGAACATCCATCGATTTCCATTCCCTTTGTTGCCAAGCTCCGCTCTGTTCCGTATAAGCAAGCTCTGCTTTTTTAATGCCGACCTCTGCTTCGTATTCAACCACAATCTTGTCGCCAAGCAGTTGACTGGACTTGATCTTTGGCAGCGGCTTGCCTCGATTCAAAAGAGCGTCTGCAAAGACGCGAATTTCCTCCGGGTTTTCGCCTGCTGGCCCATGACCATGAGGCATTCGGATGCGGAGACAGAGAGTTGTAGGGACTGAAGCAGCAAGGCGATACGATTTCTGCCAGGAATCCATAGGATACGCGAAATCATTCGTGCCATTGACCCACAAGATCGGGATTGTTGCCTGAGGCAGATAATTCGCTGGATCCCACTGACTCAACCACAACTTCGATTTCGCAGGACCAAGCTTTTCGAATCGTGGTAACCATGCAGAATTATCTCCAAGATAACCACAACCATAGACGGGAGATGCGAACCTGAAGCGATCATCCACGCCAGCAACGATCGATGTCAAATATCCTCCCCAACTAATTCCAGTAACTCCAATGCGATCTGCATCCACTTCTGGAAAAGATCGAATCAACGAATGAGCCAGAATGGCATTGCTGATCGCATGATAGGTCCACTGATCCGTTGGATTCTCGTCGAGTTGATCGAAGGAAGCGTCCCAACCAGGAGGCCCTCCTTGCTCATCTCGCTTCCAGTTTCCATAGGTTCCGATTGGCAAGCAACCGCAGAGATCCATGGCAATGGCCGCATAACCTCTGTCGTTCCACACTTTCACCCATCTTGCAAAAGCGGTTCCTCCACCACCATGGATCAGCACCATAGCAGGTAGCTTCTCTCGCGATTGCTGCGGGCGCGTTGGCTCGCCATAGTAGGCGAATACTCGGGTCGGCTTGCCGTGATACGTGGGTCCTTCAAAAAAGATCGACTTCACTCCCTGTTCCGCGGCAAGCTCGGTCTGCTCCCATTTCGGTGGAGCCTGCAGTCCTTTCCGATTCCAGGGATTCTGAGCCGCTTGCGCCGTGCTCGGTGTTTGTGGGACCTGGTTAGCGGTAGCTGCCAGTTCCTTGAAAAATACAACCGTCAATTCGCCCGCGAAACTGGGATACTCATGCGCTCCATCATGCACAACTTCAATCCACGATCGTTGGTCCTGGGTTGAATATTTTTTGCCGAATTTCTGCCAATCGATAGGCTCCCCAGCCACGCCCATCGTACGTCGAATAACCGCCATATTCCGCTCTTGCCAAGCGAAGCGAACCAGAGGATCCTTGGTGCCAGCAATATGCAACGCACTCTTCGGTTTTAACTGCTCGGCTTCCCGCAACACCGCAGCACAGGGTGCAAAACCGGAGAAAACTTCCCCTCTTTTCAGCCACAGTAAGTAGGTGAATCCGCCCCCATTGGAATGCCCCATCGCATACAGACATTTGTCGTTGAGCGTATATTTCGATCGCAACTCTTTCAGTAAAGCGTCAAAAAACTTCAAATCGCGATCACCTTGCTCGCCCGCAGCATGTTGCCAGCCACTTTTCCTTCCTTCGCGATCCGTAAGCCGCCCTGGAGTCGGCAGCCCCTGCATGTATACTACGATCGCCTCAGGCCAAAATTCGTGAATCCGGAAACTGCGAGAAGCCTGTCGCATATTGCCACCATGGCCGTGAAAACAAAACACGACCGGCAGCGGCTGATCCACTTTCTCTGGGACATAGACCAAAGCCTCACGGTTGACGGAGTCCACTTGAATGGTCGTGACTGTGGAAGTCGAACCAAGCGTAGCCGCCAAAAGCATCGTAGCGAACCACATCGCATTTACTCCCTAAGAATATTTCAATCGCTAGCACGCAATCATTCTGGTCATCGCGCAGCGCTTAACTCAAGTAGGACCATAGAAAACTTGACCGCGCAAGAAGATCATTCTCTGCCGGATCGCCTAAGTACCATTGAGAAATCTATCGAAATAAATATTGGGAAGAGGGCTGTAAGCTGCCATCGCAATGTTCGACGCAGCAACGAAGAAACAGACTCCTAAGAAGTAAAATCGTTCACGCAGGGCTCAGCAAGGAACGAAGAGATACTTGACATTGTTTATGGCTTGGGCAACGAAAAGAAATCGTTAGGTGTTTCGAGCTTTTTCTCTTCTGGTACCGACCACCAATTGAACAGTCCCCAACTGGAAGAACTGGTATCTGCAGATTCGCGGGAAGAATAGCCACCATTGAAGCCCGAATCTGCAGACAATTTAGAATTGCTTGGAGTGGAAGCGAATGGATTAAGCATTTTCGAGGTATTCTTCCACCATCTTCGAGTACTACGATTCCAATTGCTCATCGTAGAAGAACTGGAAGAACGCGAAGATGATTTTTCGGAAGATTTCATCCAACTTGGCCAAGAAAGCTTCGGCAAAGACATAGTTGGAGTTTCCCATTGTGGTTTGGGTAGTTTCGGCCACTGCCATGTGGATGATTTCGATTCTTCCAATTTGGGCATCGAAGTGTTCGGACCGGGAGTGACGGGCCTTCCGGAGAAATCCCCATATTTTTCGGCTGATGCTCCAGCGTCATCTCCAGCACCGATTCCAAAGGGATTCCACCAACTGCGCGTTGGCCTCTCCTGCGCTGCTGCGAAATGTATTGGAATGAACAGAAAACTTATGAGGATAATCAACGTTGTTTTCATTGGATATTTTTGTGCGCGCATTGCAGCAAACTCCATCACCATTTCGCCCCCATCTTTGCGGGTTATGTCAAATGGATTCACTGCTGTCCAGAGCGTTTTTCGCGCAGCGCCCCGCATATGATTGCTCTTCTAGTTTTGGTACGTGGATGCTATCTTGCGCAAGGTTGAACCGTCGATGTTTATCCCTCCGCTGTCAATTGCCGAAGTTTTGATAGCAAAACATCTCGCATCAGAGCAAGGAAGCGTGCTAATGATTCCCTCGCGAGTTCTCGTTTGTCGCTTGAGCGCGATTGGCGATTGTATTGAAACATGGCCGGTGGTCACCGCTCTAAAACGATTTGCTCCTGAATGCGAAATCCATTGGGTTGTCGATTGCGGCGTTGACAGTTTATTGCGTGAGCATGCTTCTATTGACCATGTGATTCGGTTGCCCAAGGGTTGGTTAAAACGTCCAAGTTTGCTTTGGCAAGTGCGAACGCAACTTCGGGAATATTCGATTGATATCGCGATCGATCCGCAAGGACTGACCAAGAGTGCCATTATTTCTTGGTTGAGTGGTGCGAGCCAACGCATCGGCTTCGCGCCGCCGGTTTCTAAGGAAATCGCTCCTTGGCTTTACACAGAAACTATTGCACCTCAGCGGACTCACCTGGTAGATCGACAACTTGAACTCCTTACACCATTAGGTATTCGGGGCGAGAGCGTCGATTTCGGCTTCTCCGCAAGCGACTCTGCACTCCAGTGGTGGCAGCAAGCCAAAATGGCGCTGGGACTGAAAAACTCCGTTGTGGTGATCAATGCAGGAGCTGGCTGGGAAAGTCGCATATGGGATTTGCAGCGTTACGGTGAGGTGGCTAAATACTTGCACATGCAGGGAGTAACACCTTTGATCCTATGGGGCGGGAAGAATGAGTTGCAAATGGCCCACGAGATTATCAGCTCCAGTGGACAAGTCGCCGTGCTAGCGCCTGAAACCAATCTATCGCAACTGGCTGCTGTTCTTGAAGACTGTCGATTCTATGTAGGTTCTGAATCAGGGCCGATGCACCTAGCTGCTGCCCTGGGAACTTTATGTATTTCGCTTCATGGCCCCACCTTGGCAGAACGCAGCGGCCCGTATGGCAAGGGGCACTTAATGATCCAACGCCAATACGATCCCATAGCGAGAAAAACAGCTGGCAACGAAGCGCTGCTTAAGATCAGCGTGGACGACGTGGTCGATCGTTGTGAACTCGCTCTTCGGCGCACCCATTGCGATCGCTCTTGTGCCGCTTAGAGAATTCTTCGAAAACCGTTGTCCGTACAAGCGTTAGCCGCGGTTTTCGCGAAGCGTTCGTTAAACGACAGGTCGACTTTTGGATACACGACGCAAAACCGTGCAGATCGCCTTCTCGTTGATGGGGAACAAATGGGTGCAACCGAGGCGTTCGCCCAATGGCGAATATCAACGGCGAATGACAATCAAACGGTTGCAACCGAGGCGTTCGCCCAATGACTAACGCCAACAACGACTGGCGATCAAACGGTTGCAACCGAGACTAACGCCAACGGCTAGTGCCGGCAGCGAATTCCAACGGTTGATGATTCCGCTGGTCGGTTGAGGTTTATTAATCGATGGGAATTATTACTCCAAGATCATTTCATCGACAGACATTCCCGATGGGATCATAGGAAGAACGTGCTCTTGGTATGGCACCTCGACATCGAGCACGAATGGGCCGGGGTAGGCGAGCATTTCTTCTAGAGCACCCACCAAATCGCCCTTGCGTCGCACCGTTGCTGCGCCGCAGCCATAACCTTTCGCGATTTGAACGAAGTCGGGATAACGCGACTGCACATACGAGTGTCGCACGCTGCAACCGGTCCCGCTGGCTTCTTCGTGATCGATAGGTCCCAGATAGGTATGAGCGCGATTACTTCCCATAAATCGATCTTCCCATTGAACGACCATGCCCAGATGCTGGTTATTCAATAGTAACACCTTCACAGGCAATTTTTCGCAGTGACAGGTTGCCAGCTCTTGGATGTTCATTTGGAAACTGCCGTCACCATCGATATCGATCACCACCGCATTAGGATGGGCCGCTTGAACTCCCATGGCAGCCGGCAAACCAAATCCCATCGTTCCCAAACCTGAACTGGACAACCAGGTTCTTGGCTTGCGGAACTTGAAAAATTGCGCAGCCCACATTTGGTGCTGACCGACGCCTACGGTGACATAAGTTTCGCGATCGGCAGTCAATTCGGAGAGTGCCTGAATCGCATGTTGCTGCACGATTCCATCAAAATTCTGGTCGTAATGGAAAGGATATTTTTCCTTGAGTTCTTTGCAATGCTTGACCCAAGCATTCATATCTTCAGGGGCTTCCACAATCGCATTGAGCCGCTGTAGCGCATATTTCACATCGCTGCAGATAGGGATGTGAGCCGTTTTATTTTTGTTGATTTCGGAAGCATCGATATCGATGTGCACAATCTTTGCATGCTTGGCGAATGATTCGACACGCCCCGTGACACGATCGTCGAAACGAACACCGAGAGCGATGAGCAAATCGCAATCGCGAACGGCATAATTGGCGTAAGCACTTCCGTGCATCCCCAACATATCCAGAGACAGCTCCGCATCTCCTGGGTAAATCCCCAAGCCCATGACCGTCATGGTGATCGGTATGCCGGTCAATCGAACTAATTCTCTCAATTCTTCCGAAGCTTCACTGGAGATGATGCCCCCCCCTGCGTAAAGCACAGGCCGTTTGGCATGTTTAATGGCTGCCGCAACCTGTCGAATCTGCTCATCGCGAGCCAGCGGACGGGTGACGCGATACCCAGGCAGATTCATCGGGACTTCCCAATCCACTTCGCAGCGATCGAGTTGTACATCCTTGGGCATATCGATGATAACCGGGCCGGGACGTCCAGTTGTCGCAATATGGAAAGCCTCTTTCATGATTCGAGGCAAATCATCCACTCGGGTTACCAAGTAGTGGTGCTTGGTGATGCCGCGGCACACTTCGATGATCGGTGTTTCTTGAAAGGCGTCCGTTCCGATAGCGCGAGTTGGCACCTGTCCGGTGATTGCGATCAGGGGAACGCTATCGAGTTTAGCATCGGCGATGGCGGTTACCAAATTGGTAGCGCCCGGTCCGCTGGTCGCCATTACCACCCCAGGCTTGCCCGTCGATCGCGCGTATCCCTGGGCAGCAAAAGCTCCCCCTTGTTCATGGCGAGGCAAAATAGTCCGCAGATATTTGGAATAACGTGTCAGCGACTGATGCATCGGCATGCTACAACCGCCCGGATAGGCAAACAACACTTCCACGCCGTGATCCACCAAGGACTGAACGAGAATATCGGCCCCGGTCATGACCTTCGTAGTACGACTTATTTGACTGCTCGCCATTTCTAAAAATACCTCCTGATGAACTCTGTCTAATCTTTTTGGACTATTAGGTATAGGTTACTCGGTTCGAGTTATTCGGTTCGAGTTACTCGGTTTGCTCAGCGTGGTAAGCCGGCAGCCAGTGTGAGTGCAAACATTCCGGCCGGTTACTTTGCCACCATGACTCAAACGCAACTACTCTTCCGCCCCGTACTTTTACCAACCCCGGAGCGAATGGGACTCCATCAACTTGGGGCCTTATATTTTCGCTGGTTTTCGAGGATGCTCAAGTGTCAAACGTCTGGCAAACTACCTGGAGGGCTAAAAAAACAACTTATTCATGCAATTTTCCCGACTTTAACGACCTCGCCCCCGCATCGACGCAACTCCGCTGTGGCAAGTAAGGCTTTTCCCTTTCACCGCGACAATATACTATACAAAAATAAAGAATTCAGGCGCACCAGTTCCTTTCGGGAACAACTGGAAATTTCGGCCACCAGTTTTGCATACCGATTACGTTCTCATTTAGTTGTCGGATTTTTAGTCCCGTCGGTGCAAGGATAAGGACGCTGGCCGCTGCAACTGGTTCAGTCATTATGATTGGGCCGGCGATCGACCACTCGCCCCCGGCACCAACTTGATTAGGTTGACATAATCCGTATAGCCCCTACGTCTTTCACGGTTTATGAGCTAAGTTCGATTGTCTCCATTCTTCTTCCCCGCACAGTTTTCAGGATCGAAAGGTTAGGCCAATTCGGTAGCGTTTTGCTGAGCGTTGTTCCAGGCAGGCAAGAGTCTAGATTTAAGTTGGTTGATCCCATTTTGGATCAACTTCTAGGTGAAGCAGTGGTATGTTTGCGTGTCTTCCAGGATCAACCTCAAGCGTGAAGGAGAAGGATTCGGCCTATTATGCTCATGCGTCACCCCCATCCCCAGCTACAGTTTTCGTATCAGCTTCCTTACGGAGCGGTCGTGAATGAGCGGGGCGTACAATTTGTTGTGTTTAGTCGTTCCGCAACTGCCATGCGTTTGTTGCTGTACGATCGCGTAGAAGATCGTGAACCAACTGAAGTTATCGAGTTCAATCGAGATACGGATCGATGGGGTGATATCTGGAGCGTTTTCGTTCCAGGTGCTGGTCCAGGCCAGTTGTATCATTTTCAAGCGAACGGCCCATATGATCCTGAATCGGGACAATGGTTCGATGGTAATGCGAGATTGATTGATCCGTTTGCGAAAGCACTAGCGGGTTGCTTTCAGCGGAGCACCGACGGAGTGATTCGCCCACCTAAATGTGTTGTCGTCGATGACTATTTCGATTGGGAAGGAGACCGACATCTACGCCGTCCACTCTCCGACACCATCATTTATGAAATGCATGTGCGCGGTTTTACCAAAAGCAAAACAGCTCGCATTAAAAACCCCGGCACTTATCTCGGTGTTATCGAAAAGATTCCGTACTTGAAGAGTCTGGGTATCACGGCGGTCGAGTTGATGCCCGTTCATGAGTTTCCCATTTTTGATATTCATGGCAACAAGCCGGAGAGGCCAAATTACTGGGGCTATGATCCCATGGCCTTCTTCGCTCCGCATCGAGGTTATGCGACAAGTCAAGAGCCTGGTGCCCAGGTTCGTGAATTTAAACAAATGGTGAAGGCGCTTCATCAAGAGGGAATTGAAGTCATCTTGGATGTGGTCTTCAATCACACCTGCGAAGGTAACGAACATGGTCCTGTACTATCCTTCAAGGGATTAGAGAATCAGGTTTATTACATTCTCAATAGCGGGGGAAGTCACTACAGCAATTACAGCGGTTGTGGAAATACGTTCAACGGAAATCATCCGATCGGCCGCGAATTAATTTTCCATTGTCTGCGTCATTGGGTGCATAATTATCACGTCGACGGCTTCCGCTTTGACCTTGCCTCAATTCTCAGTCGCGATCGACACGGTAATTTGATGCCTAATCCACCGCTGGTGGAGATGATCGCCGAAGATCCTATGTTAGCCGATACTAAAATTATCGCTGAAGCCTGGGATGCTGCTGGAGCTTATCAAGTAGGTTCCTTTGGCGATTTGCGATGGGCCGAATGGAATGGTCGATATCGTGACGATGTTCGTCGCTATTGGCGTGGCGATTATGGGCTTACCGGCGCGTTTGCGACGCGTCTAGCAGGTTCATCCGATTTATATGAGCATGCAGGTCGCGCACCGTTCTGCAGCATCAATTTTATCACCTCGCACGACGGCTTCACGCTCAACGATCTGGTGAGCTTTAAGGACAAACATAACGAGGCAAACGGCGAGGGGAATCGAGATGGTGATAACCATAATTGCAGCGATAACTATGGCGTGGAAGGTCCTTCACGCAAGAAGTCGGTCGAGCAGTTAAGGTTGCGTCAGATTAAAAATATGATTACCACCTTGATGCTCAGTCAAGGTGTGCCCATGCTTGTCATGGGTGATGAAGTGCGACGCACTCAGCGCGGAAATAACAATGCCTACTGCCAAGACAACGAAATCTCTTGGTTCAACTGGGGCCTGGTCAAGCGCAATGAGGAGCTGCTCAATTTCGTAAAGGGTGCAATCAAGATACGGCGTGATCAGCCGAGCCTTAGACGCACTCGATTTCTTGCAGGCAATCCACGAGACCATCGCGGCGTGCCAGATGTCGCTTGGTACAATATCCACGGATATCCTTTGAACTGGGATCACACCGATGGATCTTTGATGGTCTGGTTGACTGCACCACCGCTGCATGAGGATCCCAAGGGACACGGTCGCGATTTCCTGATGCTCTTCAACGCGTCCGCCGATACCAAAACCTTTACCATTCCAGATCACTTGCGAGGCAATCGACTGCAACTGCTGATCGACACCAGTGCTGACTCGCCCAACGACATTTTCCCTGATTTCCAGGGCCCATCTTTGATCTCGCGAAATGTCGATTTGGTCTACAAGAGCTTAAAGGTATTTGTTTCCGATAAGGTATAGTTCAGAAGTTGGGGCGGTCGTCAGTGCGATCGCCCCAATTTGTTTACATAGACTTTCCCGCCGAATTTATCGTATTTCTAGATATATTCGCTATGCCCGCTAATCTAGGATTGCCTTCCCTAAGCTAAAATATCCTCGCTACACTTCACCACGATTTTGGCGAGGAAACCATGGGAACAACACTCTTTGGTCGGTCGTCCCTCTTTCTTTTATTGCTGCTCTGGTCGAACACCGCGAAGGCTCAAGACGAGCGCATACCTGAAGCATTGAAGGCTTGGAAAGATTGGGTTTTGTGGGATGGCTCTCCGAAAGAAATCCCTCGCGCTTACAACGATGCCAATACATCGCTTCCCATTTGGCCTTCGAGCCTCTCGATCCAGGTACAAGGCAACAGCGCAACCTGGACACTCTCGGTGCAAGTGTTTCGCAAATCGGCGATGCAGCTTCCCGGTGATCAAGACTCTTGGCCGCGGAATGTGCGAGCCAGTACCAAAATTCCCGATGCAAGCTCAGCCGATCTTGGCGGAAACCCCAGCGATAAAGAGAAAGCTCCACCGACGCTGATCGATATCCCGTTAGTCGTTCTGCCCAAGGATGGGGTGCCCGTCGTGGAACTCGATCCAGGCACCTATTCGCTCACGGGTGAATTTCAATGGGCGAATGCGGCTGCCAAAGTCTCCATTCCACGCACGATTGGTATCGTCGAATTGAAACTCGATGGCAACGATGTTCCATTCCCTAATTGGGACTCAAGCGGCTTTCTTTGGCTGAGTCGATCGCAGACCGAAACAGCGGAACAAAATCGAATCTCCGTAAAAGTTTATCGCTACCTTGAAGACGGTATTCCCACTTGGCTCCATACACAGGTCGAACTGAGTGTATCGGGCAAAAATCGCGAAGAGGATCTCGGTCATCTTCTTCCAGAAGGCTGGACTTTAGCTCAACTTGAAAGCTCCATTCCTGTTGCGATCGACGAACAAGGGCGCGCGAAAGTACAAGTAAGGCCAGGCAATTGGACAGTCACATTGCATGCTTTTCGCGTATCACCACTGAGCGAATTTCGTTTCGCAGCTGGCACGACTCCCGCAGTTGATATGGAACTTCTCGGACTGAAAACGGCTCCCGAGTTTCGGATGATTGAGTTTCAAGGTCTTCAATCGATCGACGTGCAACAGACCACTTATCCGGAAAATTGGCGTAATCTCCCGGTGTTTCAATGGAGCGTTGCCACTCCTTTCACCATCGTTGAGAAAATGCGTGGCATGGGTGATCTTAAGCCGGCCGGTCTCAGTATCACTCGTCAATTCTGGCTGGACGATGATGGCCACGGCCTCACCTATCAAGATGCTCTTGGGGGACGCTTGCAACAATCTTGGCGCCTAGATGCAGCACCCGATCATGAACTGGGCGCTGTTCGAATCAACAATGAACGTCAACTTATCACCGCCAATCCGCTCGACGGAACACCTGGTGTTGAGGTACGGAGTCGAAATCCAAACATTGTGGCCCTGGGAAGAATCGAAAAAGCTACCGACATACCTGCTACAGGCTGGCGGGCGGATGTCGATCGACTCGATATGCAGATCTCCCTTCCCCCTGGCTGGCGTGTGTGGGCCATTCTGGGCGCTGATAATGTGGAAGGGGATTGGATTACAGCTTGGACACTTATGGACCTCTTTTTGTTGCTCATTTTCTCTCTAGCAATCTATCGACTCTACGGAATACCCGCAGGCCTATTGGCACTGTTCGCGATGGGACTCAGTTACCATGAACCAGATTCTCCGCGTTGGACCTGGCTGATGCTGTTAATTCCTTTGGCCCTCCTAAAAGTATTACCGGCAGGCACGGGGCAGAAAATTGTGCAAACTTTAAAGGGCTTGGCGATCGTGGTGCTGCTTCTATCCCTCGTCCCCTTTATTGCCAAGCAAATCGAGTTCGCCATTTATCCACAACTCGAAGCATCCCAAAGTCGATATGGCGATCGATCGACTTGGTTCTGGGCCGGTAGAACGTATGAGACCACATCCTATGACAACCAACTGGCGAATGCTCCTGCAGATCTTTATGCGCCCGGTTCCGAATGGGCCGCTAATTCGGCCCCTTTAGACGAACCGATAATCCAAGAAGCTAAACCTCAGCAACCTCAATCTCAAATTGCTCAACCCCCACCTGCTTTCTCCAAACAGGCCAGCAATTTGAAAATTGATCCAGCCGCTCGCACTCAAACCGGCCCCGCTCGACCCGACTGGCAAGCCAATACGGTGCACTGCTATTGGGATGGTCCCGTATCGCCAGAGCAGCGTGTGCAACCGATTTATCTCTCTCGCAACGTGAACCGCTGGCTAGCTGTTCTCAGAAGTCTCTTGCTGATCCTGCTACTCGCTGCGGTCACAAGCCAGCGGAATTTATTCGGTCTACTTATGGAAAAACTAAAAGGCAATACAAACTCAATATCCCCAAAGCTCGCAGTCTGGCTTCTCGCTTTTTCGACTCTCTTTACATGCAGCAGCGCGACCCAGGCACAGTTTCCTGATTCAGATTTGCTTGAGCAACTTCGAGAACGTTTATCTAAACCCGCATCGGATTTGCTACAAATGGCAGATATTGCCGATTTAGACATCAAGATTCAAGACAATCGTATCACCATGCAGTTGGAAATTCACGCTGCGGAGCGAGTCGCCGTACCACTTCCTGGCAAGTTTCCGGCATGGGCGCCACGAACTGTGGCCTGGGCCAACAGTCGAAATTCCAATGCTACCGATTCTTACGGCCCACAGGTTTCTCGAACGGAAGATGGAACCTTATGGGTATTGGTGGAACCAGGTGTCAAAAGAGTTGTGCTGGAGGGCTTACTCCCCGAAAACAATGAATGGGTTCTCGGCTTCTCGCTCACACCACGCGCTATTTCGATCGATGCGCCTCAGTGGCAGATTGTCGGATTACAGGGAAATAAAGCACCCGGCAACCAACTATTCTTCACTCGCGTCGAAAAAGGAAATGAACAAGCCGCTAAGTTCGATCAACGCATCTTCAAACCTGTAGTACAAGTGGAACGCCGCGTCGAATTGGGCTTGATCTGGAAAGTTTACACGACCGTCAAACGTCTTTCGGCAACCGGCAAAGCCATATCACTCAGCGTTCCTTTATTGAATGAGGAACGGGTAGTCACTTCGAGCATCGATACCACCAATCGTCAGATTGAAGTCAATTTAGAACCGGACCAATCTTCCTACGAATGGGAAAGTGAATTGCCCGTTACCGATCTTCTTGAATGGGAATCCAAAGCCAATGATCTCTATGTCGAGCGTTGGATTTTGGAGAGCTCTCCGGTGTGGAATGTGGAAATGACCGGTATTTCGCCCGTGTATGAAACCAGCAACTTTAATCTTTTACCTGTTTGGCAGGTTTGGCCCGGCGAAAAAGTTTCCTTGAATATCAAACGCCCCACCGCAATATCCGGCGAAACACTCACCGTTCAAAAATTGATTCGCTCACTCGAACTAGGTTCCCGTCAACGCGTTACCCGACTTGATCTCGATGTCGAATCGAGTTTGGGAGGCGACTTTCGAATTGCCTTATCTCCAGATGAGGAAATCAATGAGTTAAAGATAAACCAGAGGGTTCAACCTGCTCGACGCGATGGCAACGATCTGATCATCTCACTGGAACCAGGTGTTCAAAAAATACAGCTTTCGCTGGAATCCAAGCAAGTTCTGGGTTTCAAGGCTCAAAGTGCTTCGATGACCCTTCCAGTTAAGTCCGCCAATATTGAAACGATAATCGAGATTCCAAACAATCGGTGGATCCTTTGGGCTCAAGGTCCGCTTCGCGGTCCTGCGGTGCGGCTATGGATCTTCTTGGCTTCTGCCATCGTATTGGCAGGCGTTTTATATCTGAGAGGCAATTCACCCCTAAAGGCTTATGAATGGCTACTCCTAGCGATCGGTCTGACACAATTGCACGCCATATTTGGCCTTATCGTCATCGCTTGGCTTTACCTCTTGCATTGGCGGCAAACCCACACCATGCAGACCCTGAATGCTTGGGCCTTTAATCTCATTCAAATTCTCATTGTCGCTTTGACTGTCGTCGCCCTGACGATCTTGATCGGGGTTGTAGGGAAAGGACTGTTGGGAGAACCCGAGATGTTCATCCGCGGAAATGGTTCCTATGCGAACCATTTAGTTTGGTTTGAACCTCAATCCGAACCTTCGCTCTCTCAACCATTCGTGCTTACCATTTCCCTCTGGTACTATCGATTGTTCATGTTGCTCTGGGCGCTGTGGCTCGCCTCGGCGCTGCTGCGCTGGCTCATTGCGGGTTGGAAGTCCTTCAGTCACGGTGGACGCTGGCATTTGGGAAAGAAAAAGCCTATGAACGCTACGATCGTGGAGACCAGCAGCGATCCCACTTAATCACATAATCGTCGCATCCAATACTCAACACCATGCCAACCCTTGCGATCCATCCAACGCAAAAACAAGTAGCACAATAGGACGAAGACAAACACCAAAGGGAATGAATACTGAAGCGACATCGCTTTACCCCAGTAAAAAGTTGGCTCTTGTCCCATCCAGATGCCATAAATCCATAATGGCCAAAGGTGAACAACATGATGCAAAATATAGATAGTAAGCGAATGACGGCTCATCGTTTCTGTGAAGGTAAAGATTCCATTGGCTTTATTCACTCGTTCATTGTGATCAAGCCAACGATGCAATGTGGCTAGACAAAAGAGTGTCATCCCGATCGTACCGGCCAGATAGGCTAAGGAGGGAGGGAACATTCGCCAAGCATCGGCGGGATCAAAGATCAATGCACTGGGCATGTAAGAGTGCAGCGCGACCAGCACTATACTGATAGCGATGAAGCCCAAGCCGATCATGGTGACTCTGTTCGTCTCAACTTTTCGGAGCTGTTTGCTGTCCAGCATGTAGTTCCCGATTGTAAAACCAATGATGGGTAAGGCTAACCATGGCACCAGCGGAAAATAGCCCGTAAAGAGGTAACCTATCGCTAGGTCGGTCCAAGTCAAGTCAACTTGAAAGTAGCCATCCGTCCAATATTCTTCGTATCCAACCGCTTTCTGAAAGATCGGTGACGAGATACATAAAAAACCAGCGATGATTAAAGCGATCGGCGGAGGTGCAATTCGAAGCCAATTCAAAACCAGAATTGCGCTTCCGATATACGTGAGAACATCCCAGTTGAATAACTCCTCGGGAAGCCATACGAAGAAATTTAAAATAAAACCGATGCCAATTAAAAAGAGGCCTCGACGAATGGTGATTTTAGAAATCTCTTCTTCAGAGCGTTTTTTATTCTCTTTTCCTCTGAGCCAAAGCGAATAGCTCACCCCTGAAAGAAAGGCAAAAAATGGAGCCCCAAATCCCGTGGGGGACCAATTCGTAACCCCAGACAGATTCTCCATAAAATGCACCATCACCATCAAAACAATAGCGATAGTTCTCAAGATATCGATCGACAAATAACGCATCGAATCATGTTCCTATCGTAGTGCTAGGCAGATAATCGATGATCGTTAGGATCGTCTGCACGGCTAACAATAGAATGATAATCCATTCCAAAATATTGCCCGATCGAGTCAACATGTAATCGCTCGATCGTTGCCCACACATTTCGTAGACACGTTGAAAGATATCGAGTTGTCGTTCCAACACTTCAACGCGATCTTCTTGTCGCATTCGCTCTTTCAACCGCTCATGTAACTGGCTTTCAAGCGTCGGCGGATACTGCGCGGGCTGCACAATGAGCGGTATGAGACGAGAGAGTTTTGCTTGAAGTACAATTGCCTTTTGAAATCTAGTTGCTAACTCAGCGCGGTCGCGAACGTTGGCCTCGCGAAATGTGAAGGCTGTTGGAACATCACCTTCAAGTGCGTCCCAACCGTTATTCACACATCGCTCTAGCTCAACCAGTTCCCGCTCAGCAAATGCAAATTCGAGGGCAGCCTTGCGTACTGTATCTAAGCGATCGTGCGGTGCTCGTATCGCAACCCGTCCATTCCCCCAGCAGATATCAATCCCGTGTAATGAAATTAATGTGGCCCGCATTGTCCGCCGAGTCGTACCAGAGTCGCACCAATTCTTAGCGAAATCAAACCAGGGATCATCATCGAGTCTTCCCTGAGGCTCGGCGATCAGCACTTCCAGATCGATTGCAAAATCTTGCCGATTATCTCCTATAGATTTGTCCTCAGTACGAATCGGCGACTCCACGATACATGCGCACCAAGCTTCATTTCCAACCAAACGATGAAGAACTCTCCGGTTCTTGCCATCACCTTGGACGAACTGTATCCATTCGATTCTATGCGTGGAAGAACTCTCTGCTGTCATGGTATCACCGTTTGAAATGCATACTGTCCTTGGTTCGTTTTGTTATCGATACCAGCCTTCATGCAGTCCTTTATCCCGAAAGACCGCTGGCTTTCACTTTCTGGCTGCATCAAATTTGCCGTGATCCAACCAGCGACGTGTTCGGCAGAGTCCAACACCCCATTCAAAGTGGAATCGAACAGATAGTCGCCCACAAAAAAGAGATTGGCGTGTTCAACCGGTTCTGGACAATGTCGACTGGCAAGTGCTGGAGCCCGCAGACCACCTGGGAGAGCGCTGACCGCCTTTACCCAGCGTTTTACGATTCCCTCTCTGAGCAAAGTTTTTCCGATTGGGATTTCACGAGGCAACGAATGGAGCGCCATCTCAATCAATTCCTCATCAGACAGCAAGCTCATTTGTTGGGCAGCATCCCCACCGATTAACCAGCCAAGGATCCCCATGTCCATACCAGGCTGTCTCACGCTCTCGTCATACAGGCAGCAACCTCCGAACTGGTCCAGCATGCAAAAGGATTCTTTGAGCCAATGCCTCCAGAATGGCCGCTCAAAAAGCAGGGTCATTCGCAAATAATGTGCTGGATGATTGTAGTAGTCAAAATGTTGACGAACCGCTGTTTGCAATCGAGTTCCGGCATACGAAACTGAATTCAGATGATTATGAGGCAGCGCGACAACCACATAATCGAATTCATCTAAATCGCGTTGCCCCTGACAAACCGATTCGACTGCAAGGGTACCAGTTTCAGTTTTGAAAATCGTCGCTGCGCTGCTATTGAGTCGGATATCCACATCAATACGCCGGATCAACTCATGAATCAATCGCTCATTTCCTCCTTCGATACAGTACAGCTCCATGTACTTTGAATCATTCATGAGATAGTTTTGTAAGGCATAGGTGGTGCTGGTCCACCGCGGCTCAGTAGCTAGATCGCTGTGAATTAATGTTTGGATGTAATGCCGTACGACGGGCGACGCGAAACGTTCCAAAAATTGCACAAAACCATTTGTCGCGAAAAGCGATGGCAATCCATCAGGATGATCTGCGCCATAAAACTCTTGTGGTGTTATGGAATCCTGGGAGCGGCGGTGAAACTCGAGTAGATTCTTGTATTCTTGTTCGCCATAGACGTCACGAAAATCGGTTATGTTGCCAATCCATTTTCCATCGACGATAACCCCGACCCCCTGCATCGACTGTGTGGGTAATCCCAACTCTTCCACCAACTCGCGTAACGAGTCGCAACCATTGACGGAATAATCGTATAGTTCTGCTGCGCCTAACTCGTACGTGATATCCGCCGACTTAAATCTCTCTGTGTGCACCTTGCCACCAAGACGATTGGAAGCTTCCAATAACGTAATAGAAAGCGGGCAATTTGCATATTTTTGCAGGAAGTAGGCTGCCATGAGTCCCCCTGGCCCGCCACCAACAATTCCGATTCGACATCGTCGCATAAATCACTCAGGTTTAAATCCGCGAAAACAGCCGCAGTCCATTACGATGTTGCTTCCCAAAATTCCGTTTTGGTTAAGTCCATTGAAAAAATTAGGGTGGCGCTGTTTTCCATAAAACTCCACGTTCCCATGAAAGCGTACCGGCCATCTCTTAAGCAGAGATTAAGAAAGTTCACCGCTCCATAGCTTTTTGCATAATGCAATATAGAACGCCCAGGAGTGACAGAACCCGGCGAATGGAATTCGGTAGCGATGGTTAAGGTCGATTCGTCGGAATTTCCGCTAAATAGCGACATTTACGATAGAAAAAGCGGGTCAGCCAACCCAGAAACAGAATTGCGATTCCCAATTCCCAAACTCGGGGTTCGATAAAAAAAGTAAGCAAAAGGTTTAACAGAAACCCAAACCAATGAACTACATTACTGAACATGCGATCCAGTGACGAGATACGCAATGCGCATAAATGGGTGACTCCGTAGTACAGCAGAATAGTCCAGGCGCTGAATTGCCATGCTAACTTAAAGTCGCTGGCAAGAATGATGAATCCTACAGCGGTTAGGACCCAGACTAAGGCCCTCTTAGGTGACGCCGACGCTGCATCCAGTTTCGCCAGCCCACCAGGTAAATCACCACGTCGCCCCATCGCAAGTATCACTCTGGATAAGCCCAACAACAAATTGTTTTTGACTGCCAACATCGCAGCCAAGGCGCCGAGAGTGATCCAGGTTCTCGCGTATGCAGAGGGCATATTCTCAGTTAACAAAACCAGACCGAAATCTGTCTTCTGCCTCAACGCTTGACTAGGCAAAGACTGCAGCGATCGTAGCACAGCGATCGACACGATCCAATAAATCGCAACGGTTAGCAATAGCGTGATAATAACAGCTTTGGGAATTGTCTTGCGCGGTTCACGCACCTCTTCCCCCAAGGTCGCAATGCGTCCATAACCGGTAAATGCCACAAACATCAATGCGGATGCGTGCAAACATTCTTGCCAAGAAAAACGCCACACTATATTTTGGTTTTCAAGCGTACTTTGATTGCGGAGAATCGTTTCCCCGACAAAACAGCCCAAAGCAGAAATCGCCAAACCGACCAAAAGCGCATTGAGCCAATTGGCATATCGTATGCCAGACATTGCAATCCAACCGATCATGATGAGAAATGCTATGGCAGTCCATTCTGCTGGTATGACTGAGGCCGATGGTATCAAGAGCTGAAAGTATTGAGCGCTTCCCAAGGCGGCGGCAGCGGCCGAGGCTGATTTTGCACAGAGAAAGAGCCAGCCAGCCAAAAAACCGAGCGTCGGATTCACCAAGCGGCAAGCATATTCATACGTTCCTCCGCTGATTGGTATGGCCGCAGCCAATTGTGCTGACGTCAGTCCATTCACGGTGGCCAGGATAGCGGCAATCCCGATACCGATGACCGCATTAAAGCCGTAACTGGCAGATGCACTAGCGAGCGTTACGAAAACACCCGTTCCTAGGATCGCTCCCAAACCTAGCGTGATCGCTCCCGCTAGACCAAGTTGCCTGCGCAGCGCTGGTCGATCGTCAAGCAAAGTCACAGACATCGGTAAGGTCAAGCGGCGACAGAATCAAGTGACCGGCTTCCTAATTCAAAATGGGGATGACCAAGGGATATTTCCACAGTTCACCGTTGTTTGCCTTGATTCCACCGATAATGGGGAAAACAATACCAACAATGAGTAGTACTATGAAAAGAAAAAAACCAATCAGTACGAACATCAGTAGGCCGGCCACAATGTAGTAAATGAACAATGAGATCAAGAAATTGACCACCATCTTTCCATGTGCATCAAGTTCCGGCATCTCCGATTTCTTAATTTGCCAGATCAATATGGGAGCGAGCAAACCGGCGATAGGTATGACGTATCCAGCAAAAACGGAAAAGTGAATCAACATCGCCCAAGTTCGAGAATTATGGTCCATTGGTTCTTCTCTACACCGAGATTTTCGGAATCATCGACGCCCATCTATTCGATGCAAGTCAAGCATAAATGTATCATCCGCTGATGCTCGTTACCATTGTCCGAAAATACTGTTTTGAGGAAGTTAGAACTTGTACATCAAGAGCAAAGCATAGTTGATATCGTTGGGCCTAGCACCATTGGGCGTGCTGTCATAGCGATCCAGTGCGGACAGCTTGATGCTCAGATTTCCTGCATCATCAAGCAAATACTCCCATGAGGCGTCCATCACGATACGATAGTTTTGAAAATCGCTCCATTCGGGGTAGTAATCAAATTTTATACCGACTTTGTTTCGCTTATTGATTTGATGCTCATGGTCAAAACCGAAAAGCAATTCAGGGACCCACCTGTCGTCTGGCCCACCAAACTCTCGGCTTGTACCCACCCCAAAGCGAACACCTGTCGTGATGGCCTTCGTACGAATCAACTTGTACGCCAAACCGCTGTTGACGAATAAGCGAAGATCAAACGCCCGAAACTCGTCATACTCCATACCGCTTTTTACGAACAACGACCACGGGCTAGTACCTAAATTTAGTTCATAATCATAATAGAGTAGGGTGTTGTTTTGTGTCTCTTGACCATTGGTATTGGTCTTCTGGGATGTCAATCGAAAGTCATTCAAATCGCGATCCGTTTTGCGTTTTAACTTCAACCCCGCCACAAGACTCATCGTCTGGCTATTTCCCTCCGTGCCGTTGATACCGAGTTCAGCACCTTTGCTCCACTCACCAGTAGTGAAGAAATCGCTGGGATAATACCAATAGTTTCTGCTCGCTAACGGTTGTTGTTCGATCTCCGGTAATTGATTGCCCGTCGCGATTTCAGTTTCGCTTAGAGTCGGCGGCGATGGAACCAGTTGCAGCGGTTCCTCCAGCAGAATCGGTTCGGTTTGCAGCGCCACAGCCGGCACTACAGCGCTGTGCACTTTTTCCGAATCTGAACCGGACGATGAGGGTGCAGTCTTCTGGTCTGACGCAATCGCACTCGCTCCGGCAGTGGTCAGCCATGGCGGTAAACTGGATGGTAGCGGTGGCGGAGGCAACTTAAGTGGCGGAGCAGACTCTTTGGCTTTGGTGTTCTTTTCTGTCGGTTGGTAGCTTGGCCAAACGCGCAACCAAGGTGGATATCCACTGGACTTATCCTCCCCGCACAGTCCACTCGCGACTCCAAGGATCAAGACGAGCGAAATGGCATAAGCTTTATTCACCCTTGAAATCATGAGTCTCACTCTCACCCTGTGGTCAACTAGTTTTTCTGTGCGACCTTGTGCCCAGTTCCGAGTCCTGCCGGATTTCACACCCGAAATCGTAAGCGAGCTATTCCGGTCGCCGCTGCTCACGGTCACAACCTTGCTCCGGCAATATTGCTCCAGGAAGGGGGAATAGCAGAGTGAAAAGGGGGCGACAACTCCAAAAGTGTAAAAATGGAGAGAGTTCGTCTTGAAAAAAGGAGCCACTTGCGAAAGGATGTGGGTGAGCGAGCTTCGCGAATTTCCATCATAAAGAAATTTTTTATGTCAACAGCGGCTGATATCCATTCCTCGACAGTCCCAGCGGGAGAGAAAATTCTCCGAATCCCTCAGCCGCTTTGGATCGGGAGTGTGAAGATCGATCCCCCTATCTTTCAAGCTCCGATGGCGGGCTACACCAATTATGCGTTCCGGCAAATTGTGCGCGAGTACGGGGGTGTAGGTTTGCAAGCGACCGAAATGGTAAACGCGCGTGGCTTTGTATGGCTCGATGAGCACGAATGCGAACATCCGGAGCGATTGTGGGGAGTTCGCGACGAGGATCGTCCTTTGGCCGTGCAGATTTGGGACAACGATCCGGAAACGATGGCAAAGGTTGGCAAGCGTTTGGTGGAGGAATATCGAGTCAGTGTCGTTGATATCAATTTCGGTTGCCCCGTCAAGCAAGTGACCGAAAAGGCTCATAGCGGTTCCTACCTATTGCGTCATCCGGATCGCATGGCGGCCATCATTACACGGTTGGTTGAGGTCTGCAGTCCGACGCCTGTTACCGCCAAAATTCGCCTAGGCTGTGCGCCAGATTGCATCAATGCCAACAGCATTGCACGTGTTGTGGAGGACTCAGGCGCCGCGGCTTTAACCGTACACGGTCGCGTCGCTTCTCAGTTTTTTAAGGGTGAAGCGGATTGGGAACGCATCAGTGAAATTAAGTCTTATTTGAAGAAAATTCCCCTCATCGGCAACGGAGATTTAGACTCTGCGGACAAGGTTGTCCGGGCCTTCAATCAATATCATGTCGATGGCTTGATGATTGCCAGAGCGTCCCTAGGGCGTCCCTGGCTTTTTGCTCAAGCGGCTGCCGCATTGCGCGGCGAGCCAATTCCACCGGATCCATCGCTGGAAGAACAGCGCGACTGCATGCTGCGACATTATGATTTGGTCGTCGAGAGGTTTGGTGAGCACAAAGGAACCATGTTGATGCGAAAGTTCGCAGCCTGCTACGCGCAAGGCAAATATGGTGCTCGCTTGTTTCGGACCCATGTACAAAATGTAGAATCGAGGGAAGAATTTCTGCAAGTTGTTCATGATCATTTTCCGATTCGCGAAAACATCAGCCGTACAGCGGAAACCGATCCACTCTCGGATTAACGCCCAGGCGGAACTGATGGGCTCAGCGGCCGAGTTACCCGATCGCGCTCACGTACAACTGTACGTGAGCGGATGTAATGAATCTCGCACATGTTGCCCAGATAGATTGTTAGCGAGAAAAAAAAAGAGGTCAGCCGATAAGCCGGGTTCTGTAACTTCGTAAACGAAGCGACGATCATTAATCTGGGACGACCATTGCTGGACCGCCTCAAGCGATCAACCCGAAGTTGATAACGGTTCGAGCCGAACCGCGCACGGTCGGTGCAAGCACCTAGCGTCCTCACCTCTGTTCGATCTTGCTCCGGGTGGGGTTTACCTGGCCGCGAAGTCACCTTCAGCGCCGGTGAGCTCTTACCTCGCCATTTCACCCTTACCACGCAGGCATAAGTAAACTTGCGTCTACCTACACAATCGTTCGGCGGTTTGATTTCTGTGGCACTTTCCCTAGCCTTTCAGCCGGTCGGCGTTACCGACCACCCTGCCCTATGGAGCCCGGACTTTCCTCTGCAATTCCACGTCGATCCGATCGTAAAACCGAATCGAAATAGGAACACAGCGATCGTCTAGCTAACCTCGCGACCAATTTTAGCGGCGAGCGAGTGAAAGCACACTCGCAAATCTGCCGAAATGCTCGGTTATAGAACAATCTCCATGCAATCATTGAGTGTGTGATACAGCACGAAGATGAGCCAATACGCCCCAATCCGAAAAGCTGCCCGCCATGAATCGAGTTTAGTGAGGTTGGCTCTTGGGATCCGAATCGCGAATGCGTCAAAACGCCCAGGACCTGGCATAGCCCCTCAGCGGAGTAATCCGCTATGATATTGGAGGCGGTGGGCCTTAAAGCATTCCAAGGTAATGCATGTTGGCACGAATATTGCATTCCGAAAAACTCCGCTGTTGATACAAGCAATTTTGAACCAAAGCTCCCCGAATGGTGGTTGGGCTGAAGTGTGCAGCGATTCGGCTCTGACAGTGGTTTGGCGGAACATTGGGACGCTCAGATCTTGTACCTTGAGTGTCCAGCAGAGCGGAATAGTCGAGAAACAGTTGAAATCGAGTGGAGAGAGAATGGATACGGCAGTTGTGGCACAGGCCTCAGCGGATGGCAAATCGGGTGAGGCTGTCGGTGCAGTGGTCATGGAATCGTATTCGTATGATGACAAAATTGTACGAATGTTTACACTTGCGACGGTTGTTTGGGGATTGGTGGCTTTTCTAGCCGGCATTTTCATCGCACTGCAACTGGTTCTCCCGCAACTGAATTTCGGACAACCTTTTTTAAGTTTCGGACGGTTGCGACCTCTGCATACCAACGCGGCCATTTTCGCATTCGCGGGCAATGCGCTCTTCGCCGCTATTTATTACTCCACACAAAGACTGTGCAAAGCCAGAATGTGGAGCGACTTCTTAAGCCATGCTCATTTTTGGGGCTGGCAAATCGTAATCCTCTGCGCAGCGGTAACATTGCCACTGGGATTTACTCAAAGCAAAGAATACGCGGAATTGGAATGGCCCATCGATTTATTGATTGCAGTGGTATGGGTGGGCTTTTTCGGGGTGAACTTCTTTATGACCCTCTGCAAGCGACGTGAGCGACACATGTACGTGGCGCTATGGTTTTATATCGCTACGATTGTGACTGTGGCCATTCTCCATGTGTTTAACAACCTTGTGGTACCACTCAGCTTGGCATCCGGCGAGCTCAAAAGTTATTCGATCTACGCCGGGGTTCAAGATGCATTCATGCAATGGTGGTATGGTCATAACGCGGTCGCCTTTTTTCTTACCACTCCCTTCCTGGGATTGATGTATTACTTCTTGCCCAAAGCGGCAGATCGGCCCGTCTTTTCGTACAAACTATCGATCATTCACTTTTGGTCGCTGGTCTTTATTTATATCTGGGCAGGGCCTCATCATCTCCACTACACGGCGCTTCCCGAATGGGCCTCGACCCTCGGTATGCTCTTTTCCGTGATGCTCTGGATGCCCTCTTGGGGTGGAATGATCAATGGACTGTTAACACTCCGAGGTGCATGGCACAAAGTATCGACCGACCCAGTGCTGAAGTTTTTTGTGGTTGCTATTACGTTCTATGGTATGGCCACGTTTGAAGGACCATTGTTGAGCGTAAAGAGCGTCAATGCATTATCGCATTACACCGACTGGACGATCGCCCATGTGCATTCTGGCGCCCTGGGTTGGAATGGCTTTATGACTTTCGGAATGGTGTATTGGCTTGCCCCACGTTTATTCCAAACCAAGCTATGGAGCACGAAACTCGCGGAATGGCATTTTTGGCTGGGCACGATCGGCATCTTGGGTTACATCATGCCAATTTATGTGGCTGGACTTACTCAAGGTTTGATGTGGCGGGCGATCGATGGTAACGGTGCTTTGGCCTATCCTGACTTCATTGAAACCACGGCACGGCTGATCCCACTGTATTGGATCCGAGTCGCGGGTGGCTTGTTGTTTGTCGTGGGAGCTGGCCTGATGGTCGTCAATTTTGTGATGACATGGGCTTCTCGTCCGGCGACTTATGAAGTGCCCGTTTACACCGCTCCGAAGCTCAGCAGCACTTACGTCGATGCTCCAGCACCCGCCTCAAAATTGGTGACAGTGACCGAAAGTGCTCGCTGGATCGATCAATGGAGTCAAGCTTATTGGCATCGACGATGGGAAAGACTTCCAGTCACCTTCACCTTATGGGTGATCGTTGCCGTGGTTGTCGCATCGCTCTTCGAAATTATTCCCACCTTTTTGATTCGTTCCAACGTACCTACGATCGCTTCGGTTCAGCCCTACACACCTTTGGAGTTAGCCGGCCGCGACTTATACGTTGCCGAAGGTTGCTACAATTGCCATTCACAAATGATCCGACCGATCTTGTCGGAAACCAAACGCTATGGCGACTACTCTCTGCCCGGCGAATTCATTTATGATCATCCATTCCAGTGGGGCTCACGCCGAATCGGTCCCGATCTCGCTCGCGAAGGTGGTAAACAATCTAACTTCTGGCATCTGCAGCACTTGGAGAATCCCCAAAGCCTTTCCAAGAAATCTCTGATGCCCGAATACTCACACCTTCTCCATACGAAACTCAACTTCAAAACCATTCATGAGCGTGTTCAAGCTGCCAAGTATCTTGGGGCGCCATACACGACCGAATTAGAGTTCACGGAGGTGGAGGAAACGAACCCAGACGGTACTACTCGCACAGTTAGCATCTCCAATTCAGAGAAGCTAGCCATCAAGCAAGCTCAGCAAATTGCTGCGGACATTGCCATTCAAGGTGGTCCGCTCGATATGGAAGACAAACAGATCGTCGCCCTGATCGCTTACTTGCAACGCCTAGGCACTGATCGATACAAGCCAGCCCCCACAACTGCACCCACAGGCTCGGACGCACCTGCGGCCCCTCCCGCCGAAGTCGCTGAGACAGCGTCGGATTCTAACGTTGCTGCGAACGTGGAGGACCGTCCATGATCAAAGACGTCGTCTCTTACCTCGATTACTCCATTTGTGCCAACATCTCACTTGTCATCTTTATGATGGTCTTCGTCGCAGTCACCCTTCGAACTCTCTTGTTTCGCAGGGACTCGATGAATCGTCAAGCTGCAATCGTTTTAGAAGAGGGAAATAAGGTTAACGAAGCATGAGCCATTCAGGAGATCCGCAGACCCTTCACAGCTACGATGGTATCCAGGAATACGATAATCCGTTACCCGGTTGGTGGAAATGGTTGTTCCTCGCCACCTTTATATTCAGCATTTTCTACTGGCTGTACTTTCACACCGGAGCGCAAGAGCAGCGATCCGTCTACACCGCTTACGATGACGCGATGGCTGCAAGCTTAAGAGAGCAATTTGCCGAAATAGGTGAGCTCACTCCCGACAACGCCACATTGATGAAATTCTCCCAAGATCAGCGTTGGCTTAAGGTTGGCGAAAGCGTCTTCAAACAACACTGTGTCAGTTGCCATGGCCCGGATGGCGGTGGATTGGTAGGTCCTAACCTATGCGATGATTATTGGAAGAACGTAAAAACCATTGATGATATCGCCAAAATCTTAGAAGTGGGCGCAGGACGTGGCTCAATGCCCGCATGGAAAGAACGCCTGCTACCAAATGAATTGGTGCTTGTCGCCTGCTATGTTGCGTCCCTGCGTGGAAGCAAGCCGGCCAACCCTCGTGCCCCGGAAGGAAATGAAGCACCACCCTGGACATTAACCAGCGTAGCCGCTGAGCCCACAGCAACCTCGGAGGCTGCCAAGTGATCGAAACTCTGGAGAGTCGTCGGCTCTCCGCAGTATAAATGCTCTTTTGAAAGGAACTGCTTCGCAGTCAGCGTTGGGAACTATGAGTTCCGTACAAGAACAGATTGAAGATCCAAGTCATTCGGACAAACCACAGTCCACAAAGCCCAGCGTTTTCCTTCAACCCGAAGAACACGTTCTCTCCACCTTAGAACATGATGGCTCCCGACGCTGGCTGTATCCGAGACTAGCCACTGGCAACCTTTGGAAAGCTCGTCGCATTGTAGCTTGGGTCCTCATCGCCATTTTCACACTTATTCCGCATTTCCGTTATGCGGGTAAGCCTCTGGTTCTGCTAGATATTCCCCAACGCCGCTTTACCATTCTCGGCTTCACTTTTCTACCTACGGATACCCTGCTGCTTGCGCTAGCGATGGTAAGTCTGTTTGTAGCTATTTTTCTAATCACGGCACTGTTGGGGCGAGTATGGTGTGGCTGGGCCTGCCCTCAGACCGTCTATATGGAGTTTCTATTTCGCCCAATCGATCGATGGTTCGATGGAACCACGGGGAAAGGTGGTCGCCCTCAAAAATCGCTCAACGGTTGGCGTTATTGGGGAAGATTCTTCGTGTATCTCCTTTTCTGCATGGTCTTAACGCACACTTTCTTATCGTACTTTGTGGGAACGGATGCCCTGTCACAATGGATTCGCCAATCCCCGCTCGAACATCCTATTCCATTTCTGGTCATGTCACTGACCACAGGCTTGATGCTGTTCGATTTCCTTTTCTTTCGAGAGCAATTGTGCTTGATCGCATGTCCCTACGGCCGCTTTCAATCGGTGATGCTCGATCGCAGATCGCTCATCGTTACCTATGATAAAAACCGAGGCGAACCTCGGAGCAAAGGAAAAAGAAATCCTGATACCGAATCATCGTTGGGCGACTGCATCGATTGCAACAAATGTGTGCATGTCTGTCCTACGGGAATCGACATCCGCAATGGCCTTCAAATGGAGTGCATCAATTGCGCCCAGTGCATCGACGCTTGCAATGATGTCATGGATAAAGTCGGTTCGCCTCGAGGTTTAGTGCGCTACAGCAGTCAAGAGGAATTGGAAAGCTCTCGCAAGAAAATTTTCCGTTCTCGACTGATCATTTACCCCGTTGTTCTACTTATCACGTTGACTCTTTTTGGATTCGTCTTGCTATCGAAACATGCCTTTGATGCGACGCTGCTGCGAGGCCTGGGAAATACATTTTCGATCGCGAAGGATGGTAAAATCCAGAATGTTATGCGTCTCAAGTTGGTCAATAGAACGGAGAAAGAGACCGAGTTTACAATCCATTTACTCGACGTCGATAATGCTCAATTAACCTTGCAAAATGGCGAGCCCATTGCGCTAAAACCTGAGGAAACCAAAACCATTAGCTTCTTGGTAACATTTCCTCCTAGCGAAGCGGTTACCGGTAGTAGAGAAGTTCAATTAGAAGTCAAAAGTTCGCAGAATGCGAGCAGGAAATTATCGTTCACTCTCTTGGCACCCCGAAGTTACGCCGGTGATTAAGGAGAACGCCAGAAACTATGTTCGCACAACCTAAAACCAAAACTCTCCTATCTGCCGAAATTGTAGAGTCCCAAGCTCGCCGCTTTTGGCTCACCGTCATCTGTGTGATTTTGGGTAGCAACATCGGCATGGGCATTTTCGCAATCTACCTAGCCACCAGCGATCCCTCTCAAGCGGTGATTCCCAATTATTATCGCAAAGGCTTGGAATGGGATAAAACGAAAGCGATCCTCTCAAATAGTGAAAATTTGGGCTGGTCGATTCACGTTGCGATATCCCCCGATACTGACAATGCCTCGTATCGCACCATTCGCCTAACAGTCCTGGGTCGCGATGGCAAAACGATCGAGAAAGCCAGTGGTAACCTTTTGCTTTTCCACCATGCGCATGCCATGCAACTTCAAGAGCTGGCATTAACGGAGATTTACTCCGGAGTCTATGAGTGTCACGCTCAGATGGCCGCTAGCGGAAATTGGGATATGACTTTGCAACTCGTACAAGGAGTCAACGAGTTTCGCTGGCAGCAAGTTCGTTTCTTCGAATGGAAATCGCCAACCTTGGACGGAACGAATTTATGATTCCCCTTTTGCTGGCTGTACTAGTGGCGAGTTTTCTTGGAAGCTTACATTGTGTTGGCATGTGCGGTCCGTTGGCACTGGTGGCTACTACCAGCGACAACAACAAATCTCCTTTGCTCGGACCTTTAGCTGCCTACCATCTCTCGCGAGCCTTGGGGTATGCAACGCTTGGAATTCTTGCCGGAGTTTTTGGCGCTGCCATCCAAACGACAGGCAACTTTCTAGGACTCCAACAAGCTGCTGCGCGAATCGCGGGCGGTACCATGACGCTACTGGGCATCCTCATGGTACTGCGATTGGCTACCGGCAGTAGTCCCCACTTTGTCCTCCCCACATCGCTTCAGCAGATGTTTAGTAAGCTGCATCAGTTCGCCCGCATGCGATCCCCGCTGACCAAAGCGGCATCTATTGGAGCCTTAACCATCTTTTTACCCTGCGGCTGGCTCTATGCATTTTTGATTACGGCTGCCGCCACAGCGAGTCCGTGGTTTGGGTCCACGGTTATGATCATGTTTTGGATCGGTACTGTTCCCAGTTTAACCGTTATGCTTTTTAGCGTTCACTTAATGACTCAGCGCATGCGAAAATTCCTGCCATGGGTCTCCGCATTGCTATTGGTCGGTGTGGGATTTTACACCATGTCGCATCGCGCTCATGCGAGTTACGCTGGCCTTCGCCAAAGTGAGCAAACATCCATTCACCGGCAAATCGATTTACTCGAAGAAAATACTTCCAAAAAACCAACCTGTTGTGAGCCCTAGAGAATTGTCAGCTTCGATCCTCGCAAGAAACGGCTTCGACTAACCTAGGGCATCCGCATTTAATTTCTCCTATCAGCTTTCAAAATATGGACAATAGCTCATCCGTTGTTGCAGAGAAAGAAACTGGTGCTCGCCCGCAGTGCCATCGATGTGCGCATTGCCAAGCGGAAATCAGTAGTTCGAATTCTATCGTTCATGATAGGAAAGCGTTTTGTTGCCATGGCTGCTGCGCGGCTTATCAGTGGCTCGCAGCCGAAGGTCTGGAACAATATTATGAGTTAAAAGAACGATTTAATGCGACGACGGGTAATCGAGGCGCTGAATTCTCATTGGATGAAATGAGCGAATTCGATTCGGCTTGGTATGCGCAACGCCATATTAAACCAGTATCGGCCAAATGCCTTAAAAGCAAGATCTATCTAGAGGGGATCCACTGTGCAGCTTGCGTTTGGCTTTTAGAAAAAATGCCCAAACTTATTCCAGGTGTTTTGTCCACCCAAGTTAGTTTAGCTCGTTCAACGATCGAGATTGTCTGGGATCCTGCGAAGGTTTCGTTGAGTCGCATTGCGGTTGAAATTGCAAAGCTCGGTTATCATCCACATCCTTTGCGAGGCGACGCAAAATTTGAGCAGCGAACTCGCGAACTGAGGAGTCAACTCGCCCAAGTTGGCATCGCTTTCGCTTGCTCCGGTAATTCGATGTTGCTCGCCGCCGCTTTGTATTTGGGCGAACTTTACGGAATGTCGAATCAACATATTCAATTTTTACGCAGTGCTAGCACCCTTGTTGGTCTCGTCGCCTTGCTTGGGCCTGGCTGGATATTCATTAAAGGTGCCCTCTCCGCTATACGTACTCGCACGCCACACATCGACATTCCAGTCGCAATCGCCCTCAGCGTTGGTGCCTTGAGTGGAATCTGGAATACTCTGCGAGGAACAGGCGAACTCTATTTCGACTCACTTTCCATGCTGGTGTTCCTGCTGCTAGCAGGACGATATCTACAGGCGCGGCAACAGCAATCTGCCTACGACTCATTCGATATCTTGCTTCAATTAACACCCAGGAAAGCGAGGAGAATTCGCGATGGCGTCTCAGAACTCATCTCCAGCGAATCGTTGCTTGTAGGTGATACCATCGAAGTTCGCGAAGGTGAGAGCTTTGCGGCGGACGGTTTCTTGATCCAGGGACAAACCGAAGTCGATCAAGCTTTGCTTACCGGCGAAACACTCCCGGTCACGGTCAAGACCGGAGATCCTGTTTTCGCCGGTACGATCAATCGTGGGTCTGCGATCCGCTTTCGTGTTGCTCAAGTCGGTGAAGATAGCCGCGTGGGTAAACTTGCAAGCACGATCGAGAGAGCGGCCGTTCAGCGAACCCCACTGGTTCAATTGGCAGATCGACTTGCCGGACAGTTCGTTCTCCTCATTCTGCTGGTTGCCGCAGCGACTGCTTGCTATTGTTTCTTCTATCGCCCTGGTTCAACGATCGATCGAGTCGTCTCCTTACTAATCGTTGCCTGTCCTTGTGCATTAGGACTCGCAACACCTTTGGCAATTTCTTTGGCCCTGGGAGAGGCCGCTCGCCGTGGAATATTGATTCGTGGTGGAGATGCCTTACAACGGCTAGCGAATGGCGGAATCATTTTGCTGGATAAAACGGGGACTGTGACGACGGGGGAAATCGATGTTCGTTTCAATGACTTAGCGGATGAGTTCTGGCCCTATGTCGCTGCTCTGGAAAGCAAAAGCAATCATCCAATTGCGCATGCGTTGAGTCGCCATCAATCGCAATTCAACTCATCTGCCCACATGAATTTGCTAACCTCCATTGAAGATTTAGAGTATCGCCCTGGTGGTGGCATGAAAGGTATCCTTGAGGGGAATACATGGGTTGTAGGCAATCAGCCATTTATGCAAGCGGAAGATATCGTCGTTGATGCGACAATTCTGCAAAGACAAAAAGAGTATCTTGACGCAGGTGCCAGTCCCGTTTTTGTTGCTCGAAACAATCAAATTATTGGTACCGTAGCAGTCGGCGATCATCTGCGTGCGGATGTTGCCAAAGTGGTTGAATCGCTGCGTCTGGCCGGTTGGCGAGTAGGCCTACTGTCGGGCGACCATACGCATATCGTTAGTGCGATAGGTAAAGAGCTTCACTTAGATCCCCAACTGGTTTTCGGAAGCAAATCACCGGAGGAAAAACAACGAGTCATCCAGCAACTTCAGCAGAATAGAACCTCGGTGGTTATGGTCGGCGATGGAGTCAACGATGCCGTAGCGTTAGCCCAGGCTGATGTTGGAGTTGCGGTCAAGGGTGGCGCAGAAATCAGTCTGCAAGCCGCCTCGATTTATTTAAAGAATGCCGAGTTGAACGCGCTTCTCGATTTATCACAAGCAGGTAAAAACACAATTTCGGCCGTTAGACGAAACTTCGTTGCTTCGGTGCTCTACAACATTTTCTCAGTGGGCCTTGCTGTCGCCGGTGTGATTCACCCTTTAGTGGCCGCTGGTCTCATGCCCGTGAGCTCGATTACCGTCGTGGGGATTACTTTGGCAAGCCACGTATTTCCAAAAACTTCCGCCCGAAAACAAGCCTAAAGGGTCCTGGAATTATGAGCGTTATCTACATAGCTTTGCCGATTGCACTGATTGTAGCGGGTTGTGCGGTAATCGCTTTTACAATGTCAGCCCTTCGCGGACAATTCGACGATCTAACAACCCCGCCATGGCGCATACTCCTGGATGACGAGCGACTTCCAGAAAAAGGGAAAAATGACGACAATTCCCCCTAGTTGCTTCGGTTGCCGCGACTTGTCTTCCTTCAGAATCCTCACTTGTTGAGATTGGTTCGCGTGAGTTTGGGTAGAAAGCTTCGAGTTTTATGTTGCAGTACATCGATGGAAGGAGGGGGAAGCGAGCGGCAGATGGCTCTGCTCCTCCGACATCTTGATCGTTCGCGCTTCGCACCTGAACTTTATCTGTTACGACGCAGCGGCCCACATCTTCAATCTATTCCTGAAGATATCCCCATCTACGGTTTTGATGATCAGCCAAAACAGTTCCGCTTAAATTGGCCCGGACGCATTCGTCGGCAGCAAATTCAACATCTCCGTGGGCTTATTCAACAACGTGACTACGATTTGGTTTTCGATCGTGCACTTCATATGACCCAGATTACAGGCCCAGCCACAACCGGCTTAAACGTCGCCCGTATTTCTACCGTGGTCGCATCTCCTGCCGATGATTTCAACTTTTATGAACATCGCTTTCGCTGGATTAAAAAGAGGTTGCTCGCAAAAGCTTACCGCGAATCGGATTGCGTCCTAACGGTAAGTCAGGCCATCGCCCAAGAGATGCAGCAATATTACCATGTTCCTCAAGAAAAAATTCGAGTGCTGTATAGCGCTATCGATCAGGACGAAATACTTGCTCTTGCCAAGAAATCGATCCCAGACTCTGGCGACCTTGATAATGCGGAATTACGAGTATTGAGCATCGGTCGCCTTACTGAGGTAAAAAGACCGCAAGATATCTATCAGGCAGCCAAAATTCTGATTCAGAATCAACATCGGCATATACAAGTTGACTTCGTCGGTGAAGGCCCTTTGGAAGCGAAGTTAAAAGCTCAAGTGGAACAAGATGGCCTAAGCCGTAATATTCGCTTCCATGGATTTAAAGCCAATCCCTTCCCCTATTATTGTCGAGCCGACCTGCTCTGCTTGGCCTCAACCTGTGAAGGCTTACCGAATGTCATCATGGAAGCTATGTTGCTCGGCGTGCCAGTGCTCGCTGCCGACTGCTCCTCCGGACCGCGCGAATTATTGGGAAACCAAAGCTACGGTACACTGGTTTCCGTTCGAAATCCTCTGGCACTAGCTAACGCCATGCTCGATCGTATCAACCATCCAGATCGATGGCTGGAGAAAGCTCGATTGGCTCAAGACATTGCTCGACAAAGACACCAACTCTCCGTGTGGCAAAAACGGATTGAGGAGCTTTTTCAGAACACCATTGAGCAGAGGAAATCTAGATGAATTCTCGCTCATCGCCTGCCATCAAATCATCTTTGGTTGCAATAACCATCTGTGCTATCGTGCAAGTTATTGCCCAGGTCCTTTTCCAAGTCGCCCTCGCGAAAAACTTTGGAGCAACTCGCGAGGTTGATTCATTTAGCGCTGCATTAGCGATTCCGACAGTTCTCATTTCGATCCTGACAAGTTCCATTGGATACATCATGGTACCGTTGCTGGTACCACTCAACGCCGATAATAAAAGCTCTTCCCAGTCCAATGACGAGGAATTTCGCCAAGTGGCCTTTGCAGTCGGTTTATGGTCCATCGGCTTGTGTGCGTTAGCAAGCATCATCCTCTGGATATTTGCACTGTCTATCGTAAATCTACTTTATATAAAATTTAGCACGCTCGAGCGAGAACTCACTGCGGGCATGCTGGAGATACTTGCTCCCATCGTGGTGCTGAGCGCTGTACAAGGTTGGCTGCAGGGAATCGATCACAGTCGACAGAATTTTCTCAGGCCTGCACTTGCCAACGCTTTCGGCCCATTCGTGGTTACGGTGTTATTATTTGTACCCATCACTTGGGAACGACCTATTTATTGGATTGCGAGTAGCCTGATCCTTGGAACATTAGCAGCTCTCGTTCTGTTGCTCCCTGCAATTCGCTATGGCATTCCAACTCACTGGAAGATGCCGCCAGCAACATTGACTGCTATGCGACGCAGCATTCCGCTTCTTGCCTTTAATTCGTACACCAAGCTAGATCCTATAGTTGATCGAGTTCTCTTGGCTGGTTTGACGGTTGGTGCCATATCGCATCTGAACTATGCGCAACGTTTTGTAACCGCTCTGATACTGATTACTTCCAGCGGTATATCTACGATGGCGTTTTCAGATTTAGCAGGCGCTAAAACGGGAGATTCGACGCACTTCTGCTCGCGACTTTACGAAAATCTACGCCGCATGATCTTAGTGGTGATCCCGGTCACGCTGGGTCTATTTTTTTTCGCATCCCCTTCGATTAAGACGTTATTAGAGCGGGGGCAATTCACATCACAGGATACGACCCAGGTTGCTATACTTTTGATAGGGCTTATTGGTTTTTTCATCGCTTCGGCGGTGGGAGACCTCATCGCTAAGGCCTATTATGCGATCGGCGACACTAAGACCCCCTCCATCATTGGTGCACTCGCATTTACCTGCGGTATAGGTTTCAAAGTTCTTGGAGTGACTTATTGGGGTGTTTGGGGATTAGCAATCTCGACCTCTGTGTATACTTTTTTTAGCGTCTGCGTCATGTTCTTTATATTACGGCGACGGCTGCACATGGAGCATTTTTTCCAAGAACTTTTCCCAACCTCGCTGCGATCCGTTGTCGGCTCGATAGTGGGTAGCCTAGTGGCTTCTGTCATTTTGTGGAGTGCATTGCCGTCCGCTTGGTGGATCGCCGTTTTTTGTGGAGCACTCACTTACACTATTTTTTTGGTGGCCATTAAAGATCCGACCTGGAGGCGAATGGTCCTGCGAAACCATCAAATTTGAACGGGATGGCGATGAAACACTTCAAAAAATGGAATTCCTATGCCATTTTCGAAACCATCCTTTACCTTTATTTCCATCCCAATATTAGATTATCCACAGAAGCTCAGTGCACTCTTTGGTTATAGGCGAGTGCAGCGTAGATATGCGACGACAGCGTTTTTTCCGATATTTGACCTAGCGTTTTACACCTGATCAGAAGGCTACCAACTTGTCTCCCGATACCACTGAGCTGAAGCTCGATGTTACTGGCATGTCGGCTAGAACCATCAATGAAAAATTGAAGGGGATCCTTGAAGCCGAGCAGGTTCCAGAGAGAATCCGTATCTGGGGTGTGGAAAAGAAACACAATCTTTTGACCGCTGCCCCGCCGCTTGCCATCACCGTGGAAGGAGATGTTGGCGACTACTGCGCTGCAGCGACGAAAGATGCAGATGTCGAGATTTTGGGAAGTGCCGGAAACGGCTTGGGCCATACACTGCAATCGGGAGTCATCTCAGTACGCGATGATGTCGGAATCGCAGCGGGCGCTATGGCTGCCGGAGGCTTGATTGTCGTACAAGGGAATGCGGGAGCTCGCTGCGGAGCTGGGCTACAAGGGGCCGATATCGTCGTGCAGGGTTCCGTCGGTGACTATGCCGGTGTTTACATGCAAGGAGGGACTTTTGTTATCCTGGGTAACGTCGGCGCAAAGGCTGGCTATGGAGCGACCTCTGGAACATGGTTTGTTTTAGGTGATATTAAAGATTCCGCACGAGGCTTAGTTGAATCTCGAATGAAAGAACCAGATAAACTGCGTTTGGGTTTATTGCTACTCAATAGCGGATTGAATGCGAATGCAAAGGACTTTCGAAAATACGTGATCGAACCGGCTAATCCACAAGGCTAGCAATCGAGGTAGCTTACAACATCTCTATAACATGAACTTCGCTATGCACAGCCTACAACAATTCCGCTGGAATATTCCCGCACTCAGTGTGCTTGCCGATTCTCCAATCGGTGTTGCTCCATCACTTGAATGTCGCCTGCCTCCACCTACAGGTCGTCCCGTTCTTTTAAAAAATCCCATGCTTTTTCGACAAATTCCTTGGAAAGAGATTTCTAAGGAAAATGCCTTTGCCTTGTGTGCAACGGTTCGGCAACTGGGAGGCGCTATCTCCGTTCCCTTGGCATTGATGGAACAGTTGCCAGCAACTTCCATCCCCTTGCGGATTACTCAAATTTGGACAGATCGATCGCCTAGCCTGACAGAAATCGAAATGTCGGACATCATCGAGTTCAATTTTTGTAGTGAGAAAGCTGCATCGACAGAGATCCAGAAGCAACTACCAAATTTAGAGCAATCATTACCCTGGCCAATCGATGTTCAGGATGCTCAAGGACTGCAGCGTCGTATCGCGATGCTGCGAGAGATAACCGAGTACAAAATTCCCATCGGGTTCGCGATGCCTGCGGGAAATGTGCGAGAGGATATTGCGTTGGCCTATCAGTGCGACGTCGATTTTGTAACGCTAATCTGGAGCCCAGATTTTTTTAATGATCGAGCGAACTTTTTCCCAACCATTCCACTCGCCGATGCTTTGTTGGAAGTTCGCTCTGCCCGCAAAAACAAGCCATCAACCCGTGTTAACGACGAACTCAAGGTCTTTATCGACACTCCGTTAGAAGCGGTCGATGACTTTGCCAAACTTTTCGCCCTGGGCGTTAACGCTTGGTGCGCTCAATCGATCATCGATTCAATCCTTCGACAATCGCAAGCTCCTCAGTCTAGTCTTGGATATAGTGCGATGCGGAGCAGTCAAGTTTCTCAAAACCCAAAGCCATCGATTCAACCGCAATTGATGGAGCGACTACAGAGATATTTGAATTGCCTGGAGTATGTTGTCTCACGCCTAGGAAAAATGAAAGCCATCGAACTTAGCGAGACGGACTTGCTGGAAACCAAACGCTAACTTGCCCAGCGGCTCTTGCCATTACCCGCAACGGCTTCACCGATAACCCAACTCTCGTTGCCTGCCTCTTTCGCGATATCCATGACGGCCTGAGCATAGTAGGGGCTTACAATAAACGTGAGGCCGACACCCATGTTGAAGACGCGAAACATTTCATCCTGAGGAACTTCACCTAATCGCTGCATCCACTGAAAGACAGCGGGTATTTCCCAGGATTGCTTGAATACTAAATCGACGTCCGGTGGCAAGATTCGCTCCGTATTATCGAGCAACCCACCACCCGTGATGTGTCCGATGCCATGAATCACGTTTTTGACGCGATAGTGATTGAGTATATTTCTCACGAGCGACGCATATATTTTCGTAGGTCGCAACAATTCTGCGCCTACCGTGGTCCCTAGATCTGCGACATAGGAATCGATACTCAGTTTAGCTTTCTCAAAAACAATTTTTCGAGCGAGGCTATAGCCATTCGAGTGCACTCCGGAAGAGGAGACTCCTACAACCAAATCACCTGGACGAATTTCCTTACCGGTGATGGTATCGGGTTTATCCACGACTCCAACACAGAACCCTGCGAGGTCATAATCTTCGCCATGATAAACATCTGGCATGATTGCCGTTTCGCCACCCAATAAAGCACAGCCTGCCTCGACACAACCATCGCTTATTCCTCGCACGATCGATTCGAGCAAGGGGGGATTATCGCGTGACATGGCCACGTAATCGAGGAAGAAGAGGGGTTCGGCACCGCAGCACAAGATATCGTTGACGCACATCGCGACCAAATCGAGCCCGATCGTCCCATGTTGCCCAACGAGTTGAGCAACTTTCAGTTTGGTTCCTACACCATCTGTGCCCGATACAAGAACCGGTTCTTGATACTTTCTAGAGAAAAGATTTCCCTTGAAATCAAGGCTGAAAAGTCCTGCGAAACCACCGTCATTTCTGAGCACTCTGGGACAGTAGGTGC
>JBIKMB010000065.1:0-26211 GCA_044359485.1 Pirellulaceae bacterium
CATTGAGCAGCAGAGCTTGGCAAACTTGAATGTGAATCGCAACGTTGACATTTTGAGGTATCGTGGTGGTCCGACCGTATTCTTCTGCCCTTCTCGCCGTGGATCGGTAGCTACTGTATCGCAAGGGGGACGTTATCTGATGGACTATGCTTCGGCGACACCAGCCGATGCACCCAATACTTGGGATCAGTATTGGTTCGGCGATGTGTGGGGCATGAACTGGGTTCCAAGTCGGTATCGCGGTGTGATCGTTCGCGGTGGGATGGATGCGAACGGCGTGTGGCGTGGTGGAAAAACGAAGATGGCCGATTTGGTCGATGGAACCAGCAACACCATGGTCATCGGCGAAAAGCAATTGCATCCTCAGCGTTACGAGAGTGGCGACTGGCATGACGATGCAGGCTGGGCCGATGGTTGGGATCCAGACGTGGTTCGTTACACTGGTTTCCAGCCCAACGCAGACGAACGCTATGATAATCAAGGTGGCTGGGAAGGTTACCGTTTCGGTAGCGCTCATACCGTTGGCATGAACATCTTATTGGGAGACGGTAGCGTCCGCTTTATGTCCTTCAATATCGATTTGGTTATTTTTAACCGACTTGGATTGCGAGATGACGGCGGTGTGGTACCAGACGAGTACTAATCGACTTTGCGCAGTATAAACCATTCGTTGTAATCGAATGGTATTATTCGAAAACAAAGCCCTGCTTGAAATGATTTTCAAGCAGGGCTTTGTTCGTGTTTTACACTAGGAGTCTATCCGACAACGCGGAATACCACTGCTAACGCCACGGCGGCTGATGGCTATGGTATTGACTTTTCGCTCCTATCTGAAAACCGCGACCAACGTCGACGGCTGGTGGTTATCGGATAGGCCCTAGGATTGAAATGTGGCTAGATAGCAGTTTGCTTAAGATTTGCGATCTGATAAAGGCTAAGGGTTGGGAACCAAAGCTTTGAATTCTTCTTCGTTTACTTCTTTAATTTCGCCCAGCGTTCCGGCGACAAAACGCTTGCCTCCTATTCCTTCTTCTTCCCAGGCAAAAATAGAGCTGGATTGACCTGGAACAGAGGGTTTGGTTTCGAACTTGAATTTGTAGGGTTTTTTATCGCGGGAAGAAACGAAAAGGCTTTCTACATCCTTCACTCCAAGATTATTCAAATCCTCTTGGGGGCGACTCTTGATGAACTCTTTCAGTTCGCTTTCATCCTTGGGTCCTCTGCCGCGATTGGAGCTCACGAATCGACCATAGAAAACGGCGAGAGGTTTTAAGTTGGAAGATTCGGTATCAGCGCTTTCGGATCGGCTGCCGCAGCCGGTAGCCAAAGCGAGTGTGCCCATACTCAATAATATCAAACAATATCTGCGTTTCATGGTTTCGGAGATCCTTGGAGGTGGGGTGATAAAGATAAATGCGCGAGAACCATCTACATCTTAACGATTCCCTAACGCTAAAAAACTGGGTATTTGAAGTTATCGGCTATGAACTGTGGACAAAATTGGTCATTAGGGAATCTCATGTCGCCTGAAGCAATGTTCGGGCATACGTTTAATTTCCTTCACGATCGGCTGAAATTCCATATTTGGAAAAATATCTCTGTCGGGATCGATACCGGGAGCGATTTCGATCAGTTCCAAGCCGGCATTCGTGAGGCGAAATACTGCTCGTTCCGTAACGTATAACACTTCAGAGTGCTCTTGGTTCCTGAATTCGGCAGAAAAGCAGATCTGTTCAACACGCTTCACAAATTTTTTCGTTTGGCCCTCGCGCAAGATCCGTAAGCGATCTTGTGCGCAGGCGACTTCCAGTCCTGTGGTTGTAAAGGTGCCGCAGAAGATGAGTTTTTTGGCCGTATGTGCAATATTAGCGAAGCCTCCGATGCCCGTGATACGAGATCCGAACTTCGATACATTGACATTTCCTTGGGCATCGATTTGGGCGGCTCCCAGCGCCGCGAAATCGAGCCCACCGCCATCGTAGAAATCAAATTGAGAGGGCTGATCGATAATGGCCTGCGGGAAAGCTGATGCGCCGAAACTGAGCCCGGAAGCGGGTTCGCCGCCGATCGGACCGCTTTCGATCGTAAGGGTGCAGCTATTCAAAATGCCTCTTTGACGCGCGATGATCGAAATGCCTTCGGGCATTCCTATGCCGAGATTGGCGATCGATCCTTGGTGTAGCTCATCGCAAGCTCGTGTGGCAATGATAAAGCGTTCGTCGGTTAGGCTTTGCAAGGATATGGGGCTTGTAGGGTGGTACTGCGAAGGTGATGCGGTATCCGCTGCGGCGCTGTAATAAGAGCGATTGTCTAATTCTGCAAATGTCAAAGGGTGTTTGTCATAGTCGGCAAGAACAATACGGTCGACCAGAATACCGGGTACCTTGACCTGATGGGGTGACGCGGCGGTAGGTAAAACTTTCTTCACTTGAGCGATCACGATTCCATGGTGATTGTGGACCGCTTGAGCAATGGCCAAGGCCTCGCCGATGATGGCTTCCTCGTCGAATATGAGCCCGCCATTGCAATCGGCTGCAGAGGCGCGAATTAGTCCAAAGTCTAGTGGAATGGATTTGTACCAGAGATAGTCTTTACTACCGAGCGTGATTCGTTCGACCAAGGGTTCCGTGGTAATGGAGTTGAGGCGGCCGCCTCCATGGATCGGGTCGACAAAGGTTCCCAGTCCAACATGTGTAATACATCCCGGTCGCTTTGCCGCGATATCCCTAAACAGTTGGCAGAGAACTCCCTGCGGAAAATTATACGCTTCTATTTGATTTTCAATCGCCAATTTTCCCAGGGACGGTGCTAGGCCCCAATGACCTCCGATAACGCGTTTCAGGAGTCCTGGGTGGGCTAGATGGTTGAGTCCGCGCGATTTGCCATCTCCTTGTCCCGCGCCGTAGACAAGCGTCAGATTGCGCGGCGTGCCGGTACGAAGAAAGAGTTCTTCAAGGGTACTGGTGAGCGCTTCGGGATGAGCCGATCCGATAAAACCGCCGCAGACCAGCGTGCTGTCGGACGTAATCATAGAAACTGCAGTATCGGCAGTACAGATTTTCGATTGGACAGGGTTACTCATCCGAGCCAACCGCCGTTAACATGTACCGTTTGGCCGGTAATGTAACTCGCCAGAGGACTGCAGAGAAAGAGAATGGTTTGGGCAATTTCTTCAGGTTCACCGAAGCGGCCCAGCGGTATTTGCTGGAGCATCTGGCTTCGACTTGCTTCGGGGATGGACTGCCCCATTTCGGTAAGCACGACACCGGGAGCAACGGCGTTGACTGTAATTTTTCGTTTGGCTAACTCGCGACTCAATACTTTGGTCAGTGCGATAACGCCTGCTTTAGCGGAGGAATAGTTAGCTTGTCCAAAGAAGCCAATCACACCGCTGATCGAGGCAAGGTTTACGATTCGACCATGATCGGCGATCGATTCCGCCGCAGCTTGGCACACATGGAAGACGCCAGAAAGATTGATATCGATGACATCTTGCCAATCCGCTTCGGTCATTTTGCGAATGGTTCGATCCCGAATGATACCAGCGTTATTGACCACAATATCGAGTGAGCCAAATGTGCTTTTGGCAAAATCGATCATCCGACGGCAATGTTCTACTTGGCGGACATCACCAGCTTGAATTGCAGCTCGCGTCCCCAATTGTTCCGCAAGCTCTTTTGCGAGTCGTTCCTGCTTGCCTTCTGCGTCAGGGTAGTAATTGATAACGATATTGGCGCCCGCTTGATGCAATATTCGAGCGGTGCAAGCCCCAAGGCCTTGCGAGGCACCGGTAATTAGGGCACATTTGTTGGAGAGGTCGATTGCAATCATGGTAGACAAAGTACCTCATGAAGAATAATTTTTGTAAATTCTGGCATGAAAATAACACGCTGACAACCGGTGTAGGATGGGGGCGGGTGTATAACGGTGGCAAGCGTCACGGTGAGGGGATATGGCCGACAGCGAGATTGTGAGTTCATTGGAGAAATTTCGCCAGCGGTTTTACATCGATGATCCCGAGTTGGTATATCTGGATGGGAATTCCCTAGGGCGACTTCCAATCGCGACCATTCAAACGATGCGCGATGTGATTGAAAATCAATGGGGTGCAGGGCTCATTCGGAGTTGGAATGAGCATTGGCTCTCGATGGTCACTCGAATTCGTAAAAAACTCGCATGTTTATTGGGAGCTGACGTTGATGAGGTGCTCATCGCCGATTCCACGTCCATCAATCTCTTCAAATTGACGCTTGCCTGTTTGGACGCTCAGATAGAACACGGTGAGCTATTGACAGATCAAGCCAACTTTCCCTCGGATCTTTATATCCTGCAAGGGCTTTGCGATCGCTTCTCTACTCGTGTTACTCTGAGGGAGGTGAGCAATGATGATATAGATTTTGAAGATTCAGAGAGCCGATTGTTAGATAATCTGACTCACCGCACCAAGCTTGTGGTGCTGTCGCATGTGCATTATCAGAGTGGTTACGCGTATGCGATGGACCGAATCAATCAAGCGGCAGAGCGCGTGGGTGCGCAAGTGATATGGGATGTGAGTCATTCCATTGGCGCGATGCCGATCGATGTGCGTGAGAGTCGTTGCGGTTTGATGGTCGGATGTTGTTACAAGTATCTCAATGGTGGCCCTGGCGCTCCGGCTTTTCTATTTGTGAAACGAGAATTGCAAGAGCGGTTAAAGAATCCGATTCAGGGGTGGTTTGGAGCGGCGAATCCTTTCGATTTCTCTGGTCGTTATCATGCGTCCGGCGGAATTGAGAAATTTGCGGTAGGGACACCGAACATATTGAGTTTGGCTGCCATTGAACCAGGTATCGATTTGACGTTAGAAGCAGGCATACATCGCATTCGAGAGCGTTCCTTGGCATTGACAACACGTTTTATCAAGCAAGTTGACGAATTCTCCAGGGACTGGGAGGTGAGGATTGGAACGCCGCGCGATCCGGTGCAGCGGGGTTCCCACGTTTCGCTTGTCCACCCAAACGCATGGCAGATCACTCAGGCTTTGATTCAGCATTGGAAAGTGATCCCCGATTTCCGAAGTCCAAACATCATTCGCTTTGGGGTTACGCCGCTCTACACGACGGAAGGAGAGATTGATAAGGCAAGCGCAGCTTTGAAAGCGATTTTATTGCAAAAAAGTTATCTCGATTTTAGTCCGGTAACGCGGGGTGTTACCTGAAAAAATTTTTCGAGGTGCATGAAATCTGAACTATTGCCTAAGAATCTTTTTGGCGATGGGGAGTGTTTCTTGGGCCCATTGGCGATACATCAAGCCTGAGGGATGAAGGCCATCTTCGGCCAGAAGATTTTGCTTAGGTCCTTCAACATCTCTGGTAATGTCCGTGATATCGATGAAGTGAACCTTGGCTCTTTCGGCCTCTTCTTTTTTCACCCTATTATAGGTATCGATTTCAACGGCAATTTTGGCTTGGTCGCGGTCCTTGGCAAAGGGCGTAACGCCCCAATCAGGAATGCTCAGCAGAATGACGCGCTCTGAGTTCCCGGAGGCCTTTTCGATAGCGAAATCAATCAGCTTCCTTAATTCCTGGCGGTAAGCTTCGACATCGCGACCGCGATATTGGTTATTTACCCCGATCAATAAGGTCACAATATCGTACGAATCTTTTGCAGTCCGTGGTTGCAGTGCAGCGAGAAGTTCATCGGTGGTCCAGCCGGTTTTCGCGATGATCTCGGGTGCCGCGCAGCGAATACCTTCAAACTCAAGCAGTTCGCGTAGTTGGTTGGGCCAACGTTCCTTTTCTGAAACGCTCTCGCCGATCGTATACGAGTCGCCTAGCGAAAGAATTTGATGAGGAGGTGCTTGAAACAATAATGTGGCAAGAAGAGGGAGGGCGAAATGTGACATGGGATTGCCATTCCTACTGCGAGCAACCTTGAAGCGGGTAGCAGATGATTGTAGCTTGACGCTCAAGGGGTCAGAATGTGTTTACCTTGCTCGAACTGTTTGTGGCAATCGTTGCAATGGATCAGCATCTTTTCGTAGGCGGCTTTTGCGGCCGCGAAATCTTTTTTCTTGGCCGTGGCGACAAACTCGCCGCCGGCGTCACGAGCTAATTCGCTGTGTTTGATCCAATCGGCTTTATTCTCTTCCGGCAACCGCGCTAGCAAGAGATTTCCACCTTCGGCCAAAATGAGCGCATCAGAACGAATGGCTTTCCAGGCTGCGTTATCGGCGGGCTCTTTGGCCATCGCAACCTTGAGTCGTTTGTAGGGAGCTTGAAAAACACCCTCCATGAAGTCATGCATATTGACATCGATTGGCTTGATCGCTCCTGTTTCGGCGGTCGTGGAATGAGCGCTGAGTTGGGCGGACAACCAAGCGGGCAAAAGTAAGCCGGCCGCGATCAGGGGAATGAATGCTGCGGAGAAATAAAGAGAAGAATGGGCAGATGATTTCATGGAGCACCAATCGAGAATATTTTGATAACAACCAATATCCACGTTATAGTCTTCTTCACCAGACGGGACAAGTCAAACATGCGTCGAGCTGTGGCGTGAAGAGAGTGCTCTTGGGCTTGGGTTGCAAAGGTTTTGATGTTGTGGATAAACGCTTCAGCACCAGCTAGCTTGACTGAGATAAACGCAACTGATGTAAGCTCAACTGGAGCGAATGAAACGTGAGACGTTGGAGAGGCCGGGATGGTTTCGGTTTAGGTTTTTATTCCGGTTCTTGGGGTAGGGGGTGAATGGAGGAAAAAAAGGGGTGTGGAGAGCAAGGTTTCGGGTTTCGGAAACGAAGTTTTTTCATCGGAAAAGAGGGTAAGTCCTCTGTTTCGAGGGGCCTTTTTGAGCGAAAATATTGGCTCTGAAATCGAGTGGACCCTGACGATGCATATATCCAGCCGCATACGGGTAAGCCGCATACGGATAAGCGTCACGCAGGTAAGCCTTTAAAAGTTAGCCACGTACAAGGAATTTCTCATGAGCATGAATCGTCGCGCTTTCCTGGATCGCACTGCAATCGCTACGGCAACGGCCGCAATTGCTGCACGTCCTTTTGCGAATTTGCCAGCCCAGGAAGAGCAGCCTAAGTCGGTTGGTCCCAATGAAAAGATTCGTGTGGCGGTGATTGGAGTCAACGGGCAGGGTGGTGCTCATGTGGGCGAGTGGATGGCGAATCCTGAGGTAGAGTTGGTTGCGATTTGTGATGCAGATCCCAACGCATATCAGAAGCATGCAAAGCGATTTAAGGAAATGAAAACGCCTCCTCGCTTCGAACAGGATATTCGCAAATTACTGGAAGACAAATCGATTCATGCTGTTTCGATCGCTACGCCGAATCATTGGCACGCGTTGATGGCGGTATGGGCGATGCAGTCCGGCAAAGATGTCTATGTTGAAAAACCTTGCAGCCACAATGTGCATGAAGGGCGAGTCATGACGCAGTGGGCTAGAAAGCTAGGACGCATGTGTCAGATGGGTGTGCAGAGTCGCAGCATGCCTGGAATGCGGCAGACACTCGAGTTTGTGAAAAGCGGCAAGATCGGTGAAGTCAAAGTTGCGAAGGCAATTTGTTATCGCCGACGAGGTAGTATTGGCATGGTTGATACCGAGGCGCCGGTGCCTCAAGGTTTGGATTTCGATCTATGGTGTGGGCCGGCACCCAAGGTTTTGCCTAAGCGAAAGCGACTTCATTACGATTGGCACTGGGTTTTTGAAACAGGTAACGGTGATCTGGGCAATCAAAACCCACATGAGTTGGATAAAGCGCGCTGGGGATTGGGTAAGCAGGAATTGCCCAAGAAAGTTGTCAGTATCGGTGGCCGTCTCGGATACATCGATAACGGCGATGTTGCCAATAGCCAGGTAAGCATCTTTCAGTGGGATGACGCTTTGATGATTTCCGATGTCCGTGGCTTGGATATCAAGTCGAAAATTACATTTGGTCTTAAAGGTGGACCATTTGATGGAGCGTGCAATATTTGGTACGGCACTACCGGGTATGCTGTTGGACCAAATTACACCTCGGGCATTGCGTTCGATTATGAAGGCAATGAATTGGGAAGGTGGAGCGGAGGGAGCTATCAAGCGCATTTTGCGAACTTCCTCAAAGCGGTTAAAAGCCGCGATTACAAAGATCTGCACTTGGATATCGAAGATGGGCATTTATCGAGTGCACTGGCCCACTTAGGGAACGTCTCTTATCGATTAGGAAAGGAAGTCCCACTCGGTACACGCCCAAGTTTGATGGGCCAGGATCGATATGTGGTCGAGACGATGGAATCGTTTGAAGAGCATCTCAAAGAAAATGGAGTTGATTTTAAAGCGACCAAGTTCTTCTTGGGAGAGGAACTGACACTTGATCCTGTAACGGAACGATCGACGAGTGAAGAGGCCAATCAGTTGTTCACCCGGAAATATCGAGAAGGTTTTGTACTGCCAGAGTTGGCTTAAGAGTCGATACTTCACAAAAGATTGACAAGCGGTTAATGGTTTTGGATTTTTTTACAACATGATGGGATATGGCGGATGAGAAAAATTTTTGGCTTGATGATGAGCTTCTTCGTAGTGGCGATGATGGGGCTTTCCAATCTTGGCACTGCGCAAGATGGAGAATGGGTCACGTTGTTTGATGGTAAATCGATGGACAACTGGGAACGCGTTGGCAACGAGAAAAGTAAGTGGGAACTGAAGGATGGCATCATCGTTGGAACGGGGCAGCCATCGATGTTGGTTTGCGTCGATGGACCGTATAAGAATTTCAAGTACCGCGCCGAAGTGATGATTAACGACAAAGGCAACTCTGGGCTTTACTTTCGTACCACACGTAAACCTGGCTTCATGGATGGATATGAAGCTCAAATCGACAGCACTCATACCGACCCCATTCGAACGGGTTCGTTGTATGGATTTTGTCATGTTTACAAACAACTGGTTAAGCCAGACACATGGTTTGTGTATGAAATCGAAGTTCGCGACGATGTATGGCGTGGTCGTGAAATGACTCGCGTGAAGATAACCGTCGATGGAAACGAGTTGTATGAGTACATGGATTTCGCAAAGACTTACAAAGCGGGTCATTTCGCATTCCAGCAACATGATCCCGGCAGCGTGGTGTCGATTCGTAAAGTTCAGGTTTTGCCGCTCAAAGATTAAATTTGGTCAATGTCCAGTTCGGTTGTGTGAAAGCGGGCTGGCATTGAAGTTGAAGTAAGAAACTGAAAACGGTTTACTTGGGAAAGCTCTTCGATTGGTTCGAAGAGCTTTCTTCTTATTTGTGGTTGTTTTCAGTGATATTAAAGCGTTCGAGATACCCGAAGTAAGGGAATTTTCCATCCTTGATTCCAGGTTGACCCTGCATGCCGCCTAGGTAGACGATTTGACCATCAGCGGAAAATCGAATGGTGGTAACTCTCATACCCGTTTTAACTTGTCCTATGAGTCGGCCTGTGGTCGCGTCGAAGAAACCAACGTTCCAGTTTCCTCCCCGAAGTCGGCCACCCATGGCAAAATATTTTCCGGTGGGATGAAAGGCGAGTGCTTCCATGAGACCTTCACCAGTATCGTCAGGGTGAGATTCCTGGATCTTTTCAGGAGGGGATTTCCGCCAATCGAAACGTTGCCAAAGTTGCTTGCCATTTCCGGCCATTGGGTCCCGCATGTCCCCCATTCCGGCAACATAGATCGATTCGCTGTCCGGGGCGAAGGTGATGGCGAATATACCGCCGATGTAGCAATGGCTCTTGATAATACCCCAACTGGTAAAGCTTCCGGTGCGCCACTGTGCGACTACTTTTCCGGAATCGATTTCATAAACGGCGATGTCACCCATTAAGTTGGCGGCAGCCACCCATTTGGATTGTGGATCGATTGTCACGCATTGTACCGAGGGCAAAAGCTGCCATTGATGGACCACTTTGCCGTCGGCGGCGTTGAGCAGTTTCACGGTCGCTTCATCGCTAGGGCGAGGTGAATAGTCTTCGCCGCCGGCAAGATATTGACCCGTGACGGAGGCGATGTAACGCTGATCGGTAGAGAGCACCATCTGCCACGACCAAAATTCATGAATGCGTTCGTTGAGGGACGGTTCGATAAGTGCTTGAAGAGGTTCGCTGAGTATACGGAGTTGGAGCGTTCCATCGTATGCGGACGTGAAAAGTTTGGACTCCGTGCCCAAAGCGATCGAACTGGTGTAGCTTTGATGTTGACCGATGCGAAGGGGATCGGGTTTGTCTCGATTGTTGTCGCGAGGGGGAAGATCGAGCGAGTATATGCCATCCATGCAGGCTGCGTAGGCTCGCTTTTCATCGGCTTGCAAGGCAAAATCCAGCAAGCCCATCGGAAAGGGATAGCGGCCCGTTTTGTTTAGATCCAATTTCATGTCGTTCTCTCAAGCCAACAATTCGGCGATCGGGGTGGCGTTTTGTTCCACACGATGAAACGTTGGAAAACCTGGTAAGTCGTAGGTTTGGTATGGATCGAGTCCGAGTGTGCGGTAAATGGTTGCAAAAAGACGCCTTTGATCAACAGGGTTTTCTGCGACATCAATTCCGTTTTCATCGGTAGCCCCATAGACAATGCCCGGTTTGAAACCGCACCCGGCGACCGCCATACTCCAAGCATTTGGATAATGATCTCGACCGCGAGCCTCATTCAGATGGGGCGTTCGTCCGAACTCACCCATGATGAGAACCAAGGTATCATCGAGCATCGAGCGAGCGGATAAGTCTTGAATCAATTCAAAGACAATGCGATCTAACTCGGGAACCAACATCTGGTGTGTTTCATGATTGAAGACATGGCAATCCCAGGGCATGCCATTGGCAACCATGACGAACGTCGAGCCGTTTTCGATCAGATGTCTGGCTAAGAGCGTATGTAGTCCAAATGTACCGGGACCGTATCGTAAGCGGTCCGCTTCTGGAAGTGCGTTGATATCAAATAATGGTGCTGCCTTCATGAGGCCTTTGACGCGTTCAAAGATGGCGTTATACGACTTCACGGACGCTTCTTGATGATCATTGGCAAACTTCTTGCTTAAAAAAGATCGCAATGCTTCGCGCTCAGCATGATCTAGTTCCGACATTTTTTCTGGCAGGGAAACATGATCGATTTTGTATGGGCCACCAAATCGGACCGGGCCATATTCGGCGCCTAACCAGCCGGCCCAATTTCCTGCCTTAAAAGATTTAAACTCATTCCCTTCCGGACAGGGATCGAGCAAGACAAATTGTGGCACCGGATGGTCAAGCTGACCAAATTGTTGTGCTAAAACAGAACCGAGCAATGGGCGGGTGAAGGGGGGGCGAGGTGGTTCGCCTCGCGTCAAAAGATCGATCGCCTGAAAGTGCTCGTTTTGGTCCGTTTTCATAGAACGAACAACGGTAAGCTTGTCGAGAATCGTGGCACATTTGGGCATCAAGGAGCTGATGTGGATACCCGGCAGAGACGTAGGGATAGAGCCAAATGGGCCACCCGTAGGGCGGCCCGGTTTGGGATCCCAGGTTTCAAATTGACTTGGAGCACCGCAGAGCCACAGCAAAATACATTTTTTGCCTTGCTGCTTGACTGTTTCGGCATGGGCTGGAAGTGTGAATAGCCCTTGGAAACTCGCGATGGATGCAGCGCCTGCCAAACTCCCTTGCAAAAACAGACGACGATGCAATCGATGATCGATATGTCCAGGGTGAGAACCGGATGCACAAGGATGTTCCATAGATGGCATCAAAATCTTCTCTTTGCATCTAGTGATTGAATCGAAACTCAGGGGAAGTGAGCAAAGCCCAGGTTAAATCTTCCAGCAGTTTTTCACGAGCTCGGGCAGGTTGTGACAGATAGGTTACGCATTTTTGCAGTTCTTCATCGTCAGGTTTGCGGTGCATCAGAGCCCAAAACAGCTGTGTAGATACCTGGGCAGGATCGGTTTCTGCAGAGAGTCGCTGCAGCAGATGGGACTCGGCAACGGATACGAACCGTTGAATCAACGGACTGTTGCTCAGCATGAGGCCTTGGCTCACATTGGCAAGGCTCTCTTCCGTCAAAACATCGGGGAAAAGGCGACTCATGAGAAGACGATTTTCTAAGGCATAGAATGCGTCGGGATTTTTCAATTCGAGGGCCGTACCGATGGATCGATAGAAGGTTTCTGCCGTTAACGGTTTTGCAAGTGCGTGGGAGAACAAGGCAGGGTCATGAGGTTGCGCGGCGGATGAAGCGAGCTGATACGTGTGACTGAGTGCGATGCTGCGAAGCAAATGGCGAATCCGATAACCAGAGCGTTCGAAATCGCGCGAAAGCCATTGCAGCAACTCAGGATGGCTGGCAGGATGAAATGAATCCATCGCATCAACAGGGTGAATCAGGCCACGGCCCAACATATGTTCCCACATCCGATTCACCATGGCTTGTGATACCAGCGGATGATTGGTAAGAACCTTTTCGACGAACTGTTGCCGACGCGAGAATTTCGGAACACGTGGTTCGCCCTCTCCTTGATCCACATAGAGATCATCGCGATCTTCTTCTTTCACATCTTTGGCGGGACGAACTTCGGGAACGGGTTCGCTTCCCAAAAATACCAATTCATTCGGAGCGGACGAGCCACGAATATTCGCGAATTCAGAGAAGCCACCTATGGCAGACTCCTTCAGACGGAAGCCTTTGGAGGTTTCGGTGTTGGTGCTGCGATTGAAAAATGCGGTGAGTCCCCAGTAATGTCTCTGCAATATTTCGTCTGCCAAGGGATGGTCATGGCACTGGGCACAGTCGATCCGTACACCAAAAAAATCTCGCGATACGGCTTCTGCAATTTCCTGATGATTATTCTTACGGGAATAAAGGTACCATATGGCACCGCCTTGACTCTCCTCTGTTGGACGAGCCAAAAGAATCTCGGCAGCAACCTCGCTCCAAGGTCGATCTTTTTCGATCGCAGCGCGGAGGTAACCAAACCAACCCGATTTTTCAGCCAGTGCAATAGCATTGGAATCCTTGCGACCGATAAGTAGCGCATGCAACAGTTCGGAAAGATGAACGGCATGCTCGGGCGAGGCAAGCAATGAATCGATCAGTGTTTCTCTTTTGTTGCTATCTGCAGATTCCAAAAACAGTCGCAATTCTTCGGGTGTAGGAATTCTTCCCAGTAAATCAAGATAAATTCGTCGAGCAAATTGCGGATCGGTCGTTCTGGATACTGCGGGGATTCCTTTCTCGGCAAGCATTTTGAAAATTGCAAAGTCGATCACGAGATGGGGGGGAAGGGTTGCGGGATAGTTGTCTATTTTCGCTTGTGCTGCCTTGTTCGCTGAGACTTTCGGTTCGTTCTTCCAAGCCTCATGCTCGGGTGCAGCAACTAGATCGCCAATAAATTTCTGGAGCAATGCTATTTCGGTATCGCTGAGTTGACCGTCGGGTGGCATGTGGGATTCAGCGCCGGGAAGAACCACCTTTAGAATAAGACTTTCCGAGCTGTTCTTGTCATCGACCACCGAACCGCTGAGTGTGCTGCCAAGCATACCTCGAATTGTTTCTAAGCTTAATTGGCCCGAGCGTTTCAGCTCGTTGTGGCATTGGATACACTGCTTGGAGAGAATGGGCCGGATTTCCGTCTCCCAGCGTTTTACGATCGCGTCGTCTGGGTCTTGAGCGGCGTAGGTGCGCGGGACGACCGTGAGGATGAGGAGCCAAAGTCCACAACGCGATACGATGGGGCCAACTGCTTTCGCCATTAATGGAATTACCAAGTTCTAAAGCTCAAGCGAGGGGAAGGGTGGGTTGAACTAGGAAGCGAGCGCGGCTAAGTTCGGCAGGCTGTATTTCTCAACAAAGGCTATCCGCAAATTTGCTCCATTTCAATAGATGCCGCAATGACCTAATTCCGTAAGAAAAGGGGGGTGAGAGCGAGTGATCAAAACGATTTGTTGGTTGGATTAAAACTTAGTAAACTTCTACATCAAATGGTGTGTGCCTCGTGAGAAAAGTCTCGGGTGGCTGGAGTCGGTCAGGGGTGCGACAAATAGTTCCTTATTTTTTCTTCAGGTAGATTTGGCAGCGTTTTGCGGGGCTTTCCCCACCAATGAGAACCAAATGCGAGACAGCATCAATAAATTTGCTAAAGGTTAGTTGACGACAATAGGATATCAAGGATAACTTGTGGCGTATAAAGCTCCCTCAATCGGCAATTAGGGGCGTACTGTAGGATGTAAGTCCTTGGTTTCAATGAGATGCACCTTGATGGGGCGATGTCTAGAACCTACCCACTCTTTAGAGGAATAAGAATGAGTTTTGTTCAATTTAAAGCAATCCGAGTCGTCGGATTGTTGCTAGCACTTCTCTTCGTTGCGGTTACGCCTAGCTTGTCTCTAGGGTACCAGCAGGCCATAGAGCCAGTGTTTCAAACTGAGGATGTTCACGAAGGTGGAGAAGCGAACCTAAAGTTGCCCGATTTTGATTCCATTCGGATGGTGGGATTATCGCCCAGGACGTTATTGATGGGTGGCTTGGTGATCAGCGGTTTGGGCTTTCTGTTTGGTTTGGCGATTTTTTACCAGCTCAAGAATCTGCCCGTGCATCAATCAATGAAAGATATTTCCGAGTTGATCTATGAAACTTGCAAAACCTATTTGTTAACGCAAGGTAAGTTTCTTTTAATTCTTTGGGTTTTTATTGCGGCTGTGGTGGGGGTTTATTTCGGCAAGTTGGTGCCATTCAAGGGTGGCAACGGGATGCCACTTGATCGAGTGGCCATCATTCTGGCATTCTCATTGATTGGTATCGCTGGAAGTTACTTTGTGGCTTGGTTCGGCATTCGTATCAACACCTTTGCCAATTCGAGAACAGCTTTTGCAAGTTTGCATGGCAAGCCTTTTCCTTGCTATGAAATTCCACTGAAGGCTGGTATGAGCATCGGGATGTTGTTGATCTCGGTGGAATTATTTTTGATGCTTTGCATCCTCTTGTTTGTGCCGAGAGATTACGCGGGTGCATGCTTCATCGGTTTTGCGATTGGCGAATCTTTGGGTGCTGCAGCACTGCGAATCGCTGGAGGGATTTTCACCAAGATCGCGGATATCGGATCCGACTTAATGAAGATCGTATTCAAGATCAAAGAGGATGATGCTCGTAATCCTGGTGTGATCGCGGATTGCACGGGTGATAATGCGGGTGATTCTGTAGGGCCATCAGCGGACGGATTCGAAACGTACGGTGTAACGGGTGTCGCGCTCATCACCTTCATCTTGCTGGCTTGCGAGACACAGGTCCAAGTTCCTTTGCTTGTTTGGATCTTTTTGATGCGTGTGATGATGGTCGTGGCTTCGGCCGCATCTTATTTGGTCAATGCGGCAATCGCGAAAGCTAAGTATAAAAACGCGGACAACATGAATTTCGAGCAACCTTTGACCGCGTTGGTCTGGATCACATCGATCGTTTCAGTCGTTTTGACGTTTGTTGCGTCTGCGATTTTAGTTCCCAATCTTGGGGGTGTTGATGATGGTTTGTGGTGGAAGTTATCGGCGGTGATCACGTGCGGCACCTTAGCTGGCGCGATCATTCCGGAGTTGGTGAAAATTTTCACTTCAACGGAATCCAAGCACGTTCGAGAAGTGGTGACTTCGTCACGAGAGGGGGGGGCATCGTTGAATATTTTGTCTGGCTTGGTTGCTGGCAATTTCAGCGCCTACTGGCTGGGTTTGGTCATTGTGATATTGATGGCTATCGCTTATTGGATCAGCTCGATGGGCTTCGCAGAAATAATGAAGGCGCCTGCCGTGTTCGCATTTGGTCTGGTTGCTTTCGGATTTTTGGGGATGGGACCGGTGACGATCGCTGTCGATTCCTATGGACCTGTTACCGATAACGCCCAGTCGGTTTACGAGCTCTCGACCATTGAGCAGATTCCAAACATTAGGAGTGAGTTGGAAAGTCAATTTGGAATGACACCACAATTTGAGAAAGCGAAGCATTTCCTTGAAGAGAATGACGGGGCAGGCAATACCTTTAAGGCTACTGCCAAACCGGTGCTCATTGGCACGGCGGTTGTGGGTGCGACCACGATGATTTTCTCTATCATCATGGGGTTGACTGAAGGCTTAAATGAGTCGTTGCTGAAGAATCTTTCCTTGATGCATCCACCGTTCCTTCTCGGGTTGGTTACAGGTGGAGCGGTGATTTATTGGTTCACAGGTGCGTCGATGCAAGCGGTTACCACTGGTGCGTATCGGGCAGTTGAGTTTATTAAAAAGAACATCAAGCTTGAGGGGGCCACTAAGGCTTCGGTTGAGGACTCTAAGAAGGTTGTGGAAATTTGCACCATTTATGCTCAAAAAGGTATGTTCAATATCTTTTTGGGAGTCTTCTTCTCGACTTTGGCATTTGCGTTTGTTGAACCTTATTTCTTCATCGGATACTTGGTTTCGATCGCAGTGTTCGGCCTTTACCAGGCAATCTTTATGGCCAATGCGGGGGGCGCTTGGGATAATGCCAAGAAGTTGGTAGAGACAGAATTGAAGGCGAAGGGAACTGAATTGCACGACGCGACAGTGGTCGGTGATACCGTTGGCGACCCGTTCAAAGATACCTCATCGGTTGCAATGAATCCTGTCATCAAGTTTACAACGCTTTTCGGTTTGTTGGCTGTCGAACTAGCCGTTTCGATCAACAAGATGAACGAGGGTAAGCCTTGGATTACACTTGTTTTGGCCGCTGCCTTTTTCTTGCTTGCTCAGTTCTTTATCTGGCGTTCGTTCTATGGAATGCGAATTGAAGCGGGGCATAAAGCTTCTTCAGCAGCCTAGACCAAAAGCTCAAAGTTTCATTGGAATTCAAAGTTGCGCCGCGTGAGTGATCACGCGGCGTTATTTTATTTTGGAAATAGACATGATGCACAAACTTTGTTTGTCAAGTTTATTGCTCTGGAGCAGTGTTGTTTCCGTTTTGTGTGCGCAGGCAAATGAAACGACCGAAACCGGTGCGTTGCCGCATAAAACGGTTTTTGCTGAAGGGAGCGATGGTTATGCCAAGGTTCGCATTCCGGCGATCGTAGCCACCAAGTCTGGCAAGTTACTTGCGTTTGCTGAAGGGCGAACAGGAGGAGACAGCGGACCGATCGATTTGGTCATGAAGTATTCTACAGACCAGGGAGAATCCTGGAGCGATTTGAAAGTGCTGTGGGACGATGGAGAAAACACTTGTGGTAATCCCTGTCCAGTCTTGGATGAAGAAACGGGAGTGGTTTGGTTATTGCTCACCTGGAATAAAGGAAAGGACCACGAAAGCGAGATTATGGCCGGGAAGAGTGAAGATGTTCGGCATGTGTATGTGATGTCTTCTGCGGACGAAGGTGTGAGTTGGACGGCGCCGAAGAAAATCAGCGCTACAACGCGCCGCGATCACTGGCGTTGGTATGCAACCGGTCCAGGCAATGGAATACAACTCATGCGAGGAAAGCATGCTGGAAGGTTGCTCATTCCGTGCAATCATTCGGATCATAGCGATTCGAAACAGCACCCTTATCGCAGTCATGTTCTTTACTCAGATGATCATGGCGCGTCCTGGCAGCTTGGTGGTGTGCATGAGGCCAAAACGAATGAATCGGGAGTGGTTGAGTTAACCGATGGGAACGTGCTTCAGCAGATGAGATCATATCATGAGCAAGGGGTGCGGGCGATGTCCATCAGCGAAGATGGTGGTGAGTCTTGGGGTAAAGTTTATTTAGAGCAAGCGTTGAATACGCCGGTTTGTCAGGCCAATATTTTGCGGCTGACGTGGTCCAGTGGTACTGCCGACAGGGACTTCGGCATCATTTTGTTTTCTAGTCCAAAAGGCAAGAAGCGACGGCAGATGACGGTCTGGTCGAGTCGAGATGACGGGAAAACTTGGGCTGTTGAAAAAACGATTTATGCGGGCGGGTCGGGGTATTCTAATTTGGTCGCGCTACCGGATGGTCAAGCTGGACTGCTGTATGAGAAGGATGACTACCGAACGATCAGTTTTGTGAAATTTCCAGTGGGCCTGCGATAGTTAGGATTATGGCGATGTCGGATATCGCCGCGAATCGCATTTATCTTCCAGACTCGGCCCATTGTTTCATGATCTCGATATTGCGTTCTACCTCGGGGTTGCCTTTGCCAACATAAACTTTCATATCGCTATCGAACATTTCATTGGATTCGTAGCCTTTATCTCCGGAGTCAACGATCCACTGATCAAGCCATTGGCGATGGCGGATCAATTCCGCTTGATGATCGGCAGAATTAGCAAGATTGTTGACTTGCCAGTGATCTTCGCGCCAACGATAAAGTTCTTCTGTCGGTCGTTCTGCGGAAAATAAGAGACGCTGAGAGAGTTCGGGCAATTGATTTTGCTCATGGAGCCGGCGGAGTGTTTGAAGGATGGTCTTACCATCTTTATAGGCGTTTGGTTGAAGGTGGGGACGTTGGGGGTAGAAGTTGCGAATGTAAAGATAGTCCGCGGTGCGAACACTGCGCAGGCGTTCGACGGTCTCATCACATCGATCGCGAGCAGCAAAGATCATGGAGCGAGCTTGGTAGTTTGAATCGATGATGTTTTCTGCTTGCATACTATTAGGTTTGGCGATGCCGGCTGCGGCTAGCGTAATTGCGGCCAAGTCGATGTGCATGACTAAGTCGTCACGCGTCTTAGCTTGAGGTATTCCAGGGCCACGAAGAATCAGAGGTATGTGGGTCCCTTCGTTGTAAAGAAACTGTTTCCCTCGAGCGTGGCTGATACCATGATCGGTCATAAAAATGATCAATGTATTGTCGAATTCCCCTTCTTGTTTTAGGCGATCGATCACCTTTCCTACATGTAGGTCGGTGAAGCGTACGGCGTCGAGATAAGCGGCCCAATCTCGCAAAAGGACTGGATCGCGAGGATAGTAGGGGGGAAGCGTAACTTGGTTTGGATCCGTCGCTTGGCCGAAGGCTGTGCCGGCTTCCACGGAGAGTTTTTGCGCTTCTTGATCGGTCCCTCCGCGAAGCTTGCCACCTAAGAGTTGCACTTGCATGAAGAACGGTTGTCCCGGTTTGCGATCGGACCAATCAGCACCTGCGTAGATAGATGGGTCCCATTCGAAATTGTAATCGGTTTTGCCAAGCGGCGCGGCTCCATTTCTGTTGCGATTCCCGCGTGGGTTGGTGCCTTTCAATCCGCTACCAATACAAGTGTAATAGCCAGCATCTTGCAGCAGTTTAGGTATCGGAACGACATCGGCCGGCAAAAATATTTTTTGAGTGCCTCTTCCACTACGGTGGTGATGAGAACCGATCGATGTTTGGTACATGCCGGTGATTAAAGCAGACCGACAGGGAGAGCAAACGGGTGCAGTTACAAAAGCATGAGTAAATCGAGTCCCTTCCTGAGCTAAGCGATCAACATTGGGAGTCTTGATTGTGGTCTCACCGTAACACGAAAAATTCGCGGACATATCATCGACTACGAACCACAGAATATTCGGACGCTGTTCGTCGGCATGCAAGCAAGTCGCTAGTGAGAAAAACAATAAGATAAAGAGCGTCGTCGAGAATGAAACGCTTGCATGTCGATGTCTGTAAATGGTGTGGGAAGACATAGCTAAGATGAATTTCCAGAAGCTGAGAAACGAAAACGATTTACGGGAGCCATACTAATACTCGATAGCTGAGAAGAATAGAGAGCCAGTCTGATTCCAGGATGGAAAAGTTTAAAGTTTTCGGCCACGGAGATCGTATCAGATGGAAGATCACAAAAACGCTTCAAGAGCCAGGCTGGTCATCAATCGCCATTGTCAGCAATTCAAACGCAAAGAGAAGGATGCAGGTTAGGCGTCTGTTAAATGTCGGTCAAACAGGCAGCGTGAGATATTTGTGTTGGATAAAGTTGAAAGATCGCGAGGTGGGTTGAAGCCTATGGGGGTGAATTCAGAATATTCGATTGCGAATGCTATGCTACTGCAGCGCAGTGGAATTCGGTTTGAGCGGAACCTATGCCAGGTTTTTTGGATGTTGTCATGATTCAAGTTTTCTGTTCATTATGTCAGGTGGTGAGTTACATTCGTATGTCGTCACATTAGGTGTGATGGAACGTCGCTTGGTGGTGTATTTTAAGTTTCTGGAGGAAGTGTCTTGATTCATTGGCTTGATCAATGGCTCATCCAGAATCAAGTGGATTTGCAAATAGAAACGGTGGAGATAGCGTTCTTTTTGTCTACCGCATGCTTTGGCGTTCATGATGCACCGATACTGGATTCGGGGCCGTAGATAAAGTACAACAATGGGTTACTGTTTCGTGCCGAATTCAAATTGAGGAGTGCTTCATGAGTCGAGCTTTTTGTTTTTTAGCAATATCTTTTTTGTGCGGTTCGCTGGCCTTTGCTGAACCCCCTGTTGCTCCGCCGGAGTCACCCGATCTGAAGCCGATCTTCAATGGGAAGGACTTGAGCGGTTGGGATGGTGATCCTCGATTGTGGTCGGTGAAAGATGGTGTCATTCGAGGCGAGACAACGGAGGCGAATGTGGCAAAGGGCAACACATTCATTTTGTGGAAGGAAGGAACGACCAAGGACTTCGAATTGCGGCTATCGTTCCGATGCAATGCTACGAATAACTCGGGAATTCAATATCGCTCGAAGCATATCACGGAAGGTGTAGGCAATAAGTGGGTGGTACGTGGATATCAGCATGAGGTTCGCAATGAATTGAAATTCCCCAATATTGCGGGGTTCATCTACGACGAAGGGGGAAAGCGAGGTCGTTTGACTGGGGTGGGTGAGAAGGTGGTGTGGACTGCCGATGGGAAAAAGGAGGTTACTGCAACCGGTCTAGATGAGGCAACTTTTGGAAAGCTCTTCAAGTTAGATGATTGGAATGATGTCATCATTATTGCGAAGGGGAACAACATTCAGCACTATCTAAATGGAGTGCAGTTAGTTGATTTCACGGACAACGACCCGAAACTCGCTTTGTTGGATGGGATTTTGGCTTTGCAACTTCATGCGGGCAAGCCGATGTGGGTCGAGTACAAGAATATTCGTTTACGTGAACTCAAGTAGGTGTACACTTAAGCGGGTGAATTAGCGGGATAGATTCGGCCGTTAGTTGAGGGGGTATCAGGCCGCTCTTAGGGAGCGGTTTTTTTCCGGTTGATCTTCGGACTAAGAATTGCTACCGAATAGAGAAAACGCTCCGAAAGCCGGATAAAATCAGAAAAATACTTCGTTCGAGGCTCGTCCATAAGTGTTAATTCAGTATGGGTGAGACAGGGTGGATTGCGCGGTTTGTGTTGACTTTTACGAATTTTTGTTGAAATTTTGTGGGGGCACGGCTACAATTCACGATGATTGTTGGTAGTCTTTTCCGCCGTTACCTACCCGCGAGTGTGGGTTTAACACCACGTGGCAAGAATGCCTCTGGTGTTTAGGCCAGGCTCGAGGCATTATTTTTCGAAGGTTCTTTTCCCAGTTCTTATTCGTTTTATGGAGATCTATTGATGAGGCACCGTATTCGGTCCGGTTTTACGTTGGTAGAACTGTTGGTGGTGATTGCCATCATCGGTATCTTGGTGGGGTTGCTGTTGCCAGCGGTTCAGGCCGCTCGCGAAGCTGCTCGCCGCATGAGCTGCTCGAACAACATGAAGCAGCTGGGTTTGTCGTTCCACATGTACCACGACACTTTCAAACGGCTTCCGTCCGGTTCGAACTCGCAGTACACCCCTGCGAGTACGCCACCCGGCATCCAGAACTACAACTGGTACGGTTACTCTGCTTTGACGATGGTTCTGCCGTACATTGAGCAATCCTCGTTGTACAATCAATTGCGCTGGAACACCCATCATTATGACGGCGCAGTGATCGCACCGGCTACGGTGTCTCCATTGGCCGTTAGCCGAACCAAGATCGCGACGTTCTTGTGCCCATCCGATAAAGATTCGCCTTACGGAGCTGAAATCGGCCAGAGCAACTACGGTGTGTGCTTCGGTAGCAATATCGGTTACGGCTTGGGTAACACCGGCGAAGCCAACGGTATGTTTGCTCGCGCTGTTTACAAGAAGTTCTCCGATGCAACCGACGGTTTGTCGGCGACCATCATGTTGGGCGAATGGAACAAGGGCGATAACACCGGTACGGTGTTCGATACGTCGAGCGACTGGGTGAATACCATCCCAATCGCCACGTTGCGTCCAAACACCACTCGTCGTTATCCGACCTTGGCAGAATTAGATGCCGTTGGTCAAGCCGCTTTGAGTCGTGGACCTTCGAGCCATCGAAGTGTTGCCGGTTTGCGTTGGATCGCTCCTGGTCAATACAACTCAGCATTCAACACCTTGGCAACTCCGAACTGGAGATGGCCATCGTTGATGGATTGCGATGGTTGCGGACAGGGTGACTCCAGCGGTGTTTTCCCTGCACGTAGCCGCCATCCAGGTGGTGCTATGCACGGAATGGGTGACGGATCGGTTCGCTTCATCAACCAGACCATTGAATTGTTGGAATACCAAGGTTTGGGTTCTGCCAGCGGTGGTGAAGCCTTCAGTGATACCACTGGTGGCTAATTCAGGCCTGCACACGGCATGCAGACCGCTGAAGAGAAGAATTTGATCTTCGCGATGTTACAAAAGGGAACCGACTGCTATGGTGGTCGGTTCTTTTTTTGTTGTTATGTTTTTTGTTAACATTTTGTACAGCTTAATCATTACCCCATTTATTAACCGCACAGTTATTTTAGAATACTTGGTACGGGTGCGCGTTAACTTTTCATTAGAGACCTCGGAGTATCAGGAACATGAAGATCCAGAGAATCACGCTTGCGATTGCAATAGCCTTCACCACCTTCTTTGTTGGTTGCGGTGCTACTCAAGGTGAGAAAATTGCAGCAACTCCAAGCCCAGTTTTAGAGCAAGTCAAGTCGATGCTGAAGACCGCTTCAGAGGATGGAAAACCTTTGGGCAGCGGTGGGATGATCAGCATGGAATATCTTGCTGAACTAGAAAAGACCGATTCCGCCAAAGCCAAAGCGTTGCAAGCAGATTTCGACGCTCTGATGTCTGCCGGCAATCCAGCGGACGTGAAAGCTAAGGCTGCTGCTCTTCTCAAAAAGCTCTAAGATTCATTCGCGAAGAGTTCTGTTTCGAATCGCGATGGTTCGCGAAAGATTTGCTATATGAGCAAGGCAGTAAGGCGAAAGAAAAAGATTCAATCAGCCGGCACCGACGAGGCGTCGGCTGATTTTGTTAATGAACACGGCAAGAAGCCCTTTCCCACAAGATTCTATATCTTGCTGGCATTTCTGGTCGGTTTTCTAGCAATCGCTTGGTTCGCCGGAGCGCCGAATCGGTTATTGAATTCTTTTTCGCGAGCAGCATTATCCAAATACGACCTTGAGGGGGCTGAGAACTGGTTAATCTTCGCAGCAAATTTTCTACCGGATAATACGGATCGCGAACTGCTTCTCGCACGGATTGCTCGAAAAAAATCGGATTATGCTGACTTGGATAAGCATCTTAGTCGTGCCATAGCGTTGGGTGCGAATAAGTTGGATGTTCAAATCGAGGAGGCTATGGCTGCAGCTCAGTCGGGCGCTTTGGAATTGGTCGAGCTGCAATTATGCAAATGGCTTGAGAGCGGGATTGGTGAGGTTGATGAACTCAGTGACGCTTATGCGAATGGCCTAGCAGCGAATTCGCGGTTCGAGAATTTGAATCAAGTATTGGATGCCTGGCAGAAAGATTATCCCGCTGATCCCCGCCCCGATTATCGACGAGCTCGCATGCGCGAGTACTTTCAGGACTGGGCGAGCGCGGAAGCTTTGTATCGCAAGTCGCTGAGTCGGAACCCCAAATATTATCCTTCTCGCTATCGACTTGGTAGAGTGTTGATTCTTGAGCGAAAAATGGAGGATGCGCGGGATCAATTTGAATTGTGCGCTGAAATGAGTCGTCCGGAGGCTGCGAAAACGAGTCTAGCTTTTTGTTATCGATCGCTGGGACAATCTGAAGAGGCCAAGGAGTTACTTGAAGAAGTGATGCAGTCGTCTCCTGAAGAAATTGATGAATCCTATGACATTTTGGAAGAGTCTCCCGAGTATTTTGAAGCGGCGTCAGCACTCGGCGATTTGGAGTCCGAGGGAGAGAATTACGTAGCGGCAGAAAAGTGGTTGCTTTTGGCACTGAGCAAAAATGATCGTGATTTGCAGAGTCGCTATTCTTTAGCTGTGACTCTGCGACAGTTAGGTCGAGTGGACGAAGCGCAAAAGCAATTTGATCTAGTCTCCGAGAGTCGCAAGGCTTTGGAACAAGTGAATCCCCTGCGGAATCAAATTTTTGAGAACCCGAAGGACCCGGGCTTGCGACTGAAGTTGGGTGAATTGTTGCTTAAATATGAATCAGAGCGCAGCGGTAGATTTTGGATAAATAGTGTTTTCTCCATCGATCCAAGTTACCGTCCGGCGCATGAGGCATTGGCCAAGTACTATCGGGAACGTAGCGGGGGCGATTCGAAAATGAAAGCTCTGGCCGATTATCATGCTAAGGCCGCAGGTCTTGTCACGCCCTGATAGAGAATTGCCATGAAATTGAATTTAGTCCAAACACGTCACTTTATAGCCATCGCAGCTCGCAATCGAGCTCAAGTCGGGCACTGGGAGCAACGTCGATCCGACCTAAAAAAATATCTGTCCATCGCTTTAGGACTTTGTCTGTTGCTTGCCGTGGGCTGCGATCGTGAAAAAAAGCAAATCACTTCTCCTCAGGGAGCTGAAACGGTAAGAAACGTCGAGCCCAGAAATCTTACCAACGCGAAGTTCACGGATATGACCAATGCGAGTGGAGTAGAGAGTGTCTATCAAAACAGTGAAGAGACGGATCAGTACTCCATCGCCGAATCGCTCGGAGGTGGCGTGGGGGCAGTGGATTTTGATTTGGATGGTCGACTCGATTTATTTTTTCCAAGCGGCGGACGCATTGAATTCGAGAAACCTTTGAAAGGCTTGCCATCGAAGTTATTTCGCAACTTGGGCGAAAAATTTTCAGATGTATCGGTTATGGCCCATGTGGCGGAGGTCGATTTTTACACGCACGGAGTAAGCTCGGCTGACGTCGATAGTGACGGCTTTCCAGATATTTTGATCACCGGTTATTATGGCATTCAGTTGCTTATCAATTGTGGCGATGGAACTTATCGCGATGTTTCTGATACGAGTCATTTGACGCCGGCGGCTTGGACGACGAGTTCTGGATGGGGCGATTTTGATAACGATGGTCATGTTGATTTGTATGTCGCCAATTATGTCGACTGGTCCTGGAAAAATAATCCTCGCTGTGGGGGCAGTGGCAAGGATGGCAGGGATGTTTGTACTCCGCAGTCCTTCCCAGGCCTAGATGACACGTTGTATTGGAACAATGGCGACGGGACATTCACCCGAGAAACAGGTGACTCCGGACTTGTCAAAGAGGGCAAGGGCTTGGGCGTGATTGTATTTGACGTGAATTATGATTCGAAGCCTGATATCTACGTAGCGAATGATACGACCAATAATTTTCTTTACTTGAATCAAGGCTCGCGCAAGTTCAAAGAAATCGGTGTCATTTCTGGGACAGCATTCGATAATATGGGTGTTCCTAATGGCAGCATGGGACTTGCTATCTTTGATCAGGATGATGATCAAAAGTGCGATCTATTTGTAACGAACTATGAGCGAGAAACATTCGCCGTTTATCACAATGATGGACGAGGAAATTTTCGGCATATCTCTGATAAAACAGGTATCACGGCGCTGGGAAAGCTATTAGTTGGTTTCGGGACGACCAGTGGCGATTTCACGCTATCGGGGCGTGAAGATTTGGTGGTTGCCAACGGGCATGTGATGCGATTTCCATCCAATGGAAACCGCAAGCAAGAACCGCTCTACATTCAGAACCGTTCAGATGGGAAACTAAGTCGAATTTTATTTGAAGCAGATAGCTTCTTTGGAGGTAAGGTTTGCAGTCGCGGCGTCATTGCGCCCGATCTCAATGCGGATGGAAAGCTGGATCTCGTATTCTCCAACGTGAACGAACCGGCAGTTGTTTTACGGAATGAATCCTCAACTGCGGGGCATTGGGTGGGAGTGACTTTGATTGGTACGACTTCCAATCGTGATGCCGTAGGAGCGATCGTACAGCTGAAAACGAATAAGAGATTTATGAGTCGCCAGGTCATTGGCGGTGGAAGCTACCTCTCCCAAGGGCCCTATCAGCTCCATT
>JBIKMB010000085.1:0-22735 GCA_044359485.1 Pirellulaceae bacterium
CATTTTGGGATTCCTGAAGGGGATACTCCACAAGAATTAACGATAACTTGGCCCAGTGGGGTGAGCCAAGTTATCGAGGCTAAGGAAAAGGATCAGCTTTATCGTTTGGTGGAGCGAACTGGAATCTAAAATGTCTGGAGCGGTTGCCGATTTCAAGAGGCAAAAATATCCCAGGATCTGACCGAAATTAAAACTCATGGGCTGAGACGAACTTTCCATCTTTTCGGTTGCAGAGTTTTTGCATTATCTCAGGCTCTATTTGTCGCGACAAGAATCGAACGCTGCCATCGCCAAAGATAAAGTTACTGCCGCCCGTGTGGTAGCTGGAGAAGCCGCCAACGCTCAAACTCCCCAGTTCGTTGTTGGGCTCCGTTTCGTTTTTAAAGACTGCAGGGTCGGAGAGTATTCCATTGCGCAAGGTCGCACGAGTTCCGGAAACCCAGCCGAGATCGATGAACGGCGAGGTTTTCTCGCCTAAAAAAAGCGTGTTGGAAACACCATCTCCGATGTCGGTTAGCTTCATTTGACTATTCAGAAAAAAGATTCCGTTGTTATTGGCATCGATGGGGACTTCCATGTCATTGGAAACGCCAGCATAGCTTGACATTGGAAACTCCCCTTGGTTGGGCTCAAAGTTTTCTGGGGAAGATGGGCAAACAAATGTTGCAACGACAACCTCTCGAACCGGTTGATTGACAGCTGCGTACGTTCCAGCGGACAAATCGAAGGATTGATAAAGGTTGCTTTGTTCAAGGTACGGCAACAATTGGACCGTCCAGCTCACATGCTTTCCGATGGGCTCATTTCGAATCGGCCCTTGATCGTTAACGGTACCGGACGGTAAGTGTTCATGATTGAATTCAAAGTGATGGACTGCTAAGCCAAGTTGTGCTTGGTTGTTCATGCATTGGCAGCGCCGAGCAGCTTCGCGAGCCGCTTGAACGGCGGGGAGAAGTAGGCCGACGAGAATGCCAATAATGGCAATGACAACAAGCAGTTCAACGAGAGTAAAACCTCTCGGGTGCGCAGATTGGAAACAAGTTCGACGCATGGATTTCTCCTTAGGGTGTGGATGTAGCTGCTTTTATGGAATCAAGGGACAGGAAATGTTCACGGCTGCGTTGTATCATGGCTGGCGAGTAATTTCGGTTGCTGATACGAGCGATAATTTTCACGAGGACGCTATCGCTGGCCGCTTCGGGTGCAGTGTTTTTTTGCACAGAAATGTCGATATGCCAGTGGCTTTGATCGTAAGGCGAGGGTTGATCCAGCCATTTTTCACCACTGTATTGTTTCGATTCCTCTAAACGCGTCTTGGCTCGGATAAAGCCAGATTGAAGAAGTAAATCGACTTGGTGTAAATCTCTTTCCGTTTTTCGCTCCTGGCGCGACCTCAATGCAGTTTTTACGGCAGTTCCAGCAATGGCGAGAAAAACGACCGTGGCTGTCATGGCGCAGATGATGGTGGCCGCGCCCCGCCGCGTTTGAAAACCTTTGGGGGCTGCAATGCTTTGTGGTATAGGAGTTGTGTTGGTCATCATGGCGAGACTCCGGTCGCTAAATTCGCGGCGTGGCATTCGAGAGTCCAAAGCACCTTAGGGGTATCGAACTCGATGGCCGACTGGATGAGTTGTAGACGGAGTAGGTCTTTCTCGGCATCAATAAAAAATTGCAGACTTCGGTCTGGCGAATAGACAAAGCACTCCGAAGGATTTGGGCTGGATTCCGGCGCCGCTAAACGGCTTCTGGTAACTTGATTACCGTCCAGGACGTATTGGATCACTAGAGTGCTGGAGGATGTTATCTTCAGTCTCTTCTGATCGATCAGCTCGATCGCTTGGGCTTCACGAGTATCTATCAAAAATTGAGAGGTTAGTTGCTGATTGGTTCGAAGTTCATCACTCATATTCGAAACATCTTTGGACCATCGCAATGTTTGATGGATCAGTCCAATCGTTACCAATAGCATGGCGCTGGTTGTGGAAATGAGTATGACCATTTCGAGAAGTGTAGCTCCTCTGCGGACTCGAGACATCATGATTCGACTCCTTGTATCTCTGCTGCATGGTCAGGAATCGATTTAGCTTGGCTACTGATCCAGATGGTAAAGCGCAGCGGTGTATTGGGCCCGATACGTGCCCAAGTCATCTCCAACTCAAGTCGTTTACCGGACTCCTCGTCGATCATTCTGCCTTGGAGCCGAGCATCTTCAAGGCGCTCTAGCGTTGGAGGGGAAACTTGCAGGTTTTGCAAAGCGATGGGGATTTCCTCTAGCGGGAGAGCGGATACTTTACGTATTTGACTTGAGAGTTCGTAGAGTGCGATTTGATAGTTACGTGAGTCTTCGTAGACACGTCTGATGTGATACGATAGGGTGGAAAGACATCCCGTCAGTACACCGACTATGATCGCGGCGATAATGATTTCTAACTGCCCAAAGCCCTCTCTTCGTGGGGCAGTGGTGGGAGGCCTGCAAGGGAAATATTTTGGTTTTCTTCGTGTTGATTCGATCATGATACCGAAACGACCATCCTGATAAGAGAAAAGAAGACTACCGTAGATGTCCACAACACAATGATGCCCCAAAAGATAGCTAAGGCGGGCGATAAGACGACAAGAAATCGATCTACAATGACATTGGCGCGATGATCACGTAGATCGGCCAGCTTTTGCAAAATCCAAGCTTGAGATTCGCTCTTGGTCTCATCCGCTATGACGCGGCATTCTGCTTGCGAAAGAATGCCCGCCTCTGCCAAGCAATGCCAAGTGTTTTTGCCAAGCTCGAATTCGTTTCGAGCGAGCAGCATTTTCGTTCGGACCGATTTCCGATGATGGTACTTTGCAAGAATCGAAAGCGAGTTCCTAAGCGAATTATTCGCTTGTAATTGCAGAGCGAGCAAACGCAAAATACTCGCGGAGGAGAGTAGATCCTTAGTAAAGGTAAAGAGCGGTAAAATTCTTCTACGAAAAAATGCTCTAAAGATTGACAGTAATCCCGTCATGCTTAGCAGTATGATGCCCAAGACAAGCCAGGGAAGAAAGAAAAGAAGTTGATCCGCAAAAGACTTCAAGAATGCAATGGAATCATTTTGTGGTAAGTCATATTCAAGTGCTACTTTTCCGAAGGTGGGCAGAATACGATAAGAGATATAAGTCAGGATAACAAGAATGATGGCCCCGATTACCAGCCAGTAGAATCCTAATGTCGATTTGTCATTGTTGGCTGAGATTCGACGGTGTGCTGACTCTGCTTTGAGCATTTCGAATGTTTCGGATAGTGTCCCTGTTGAGAGTCCGTGCCGAATGGCAGCTACGCAATTGGGATCAAGAACATCTGGCGTTTGTTCGAGAGCGTCGATAAGTGGCAATCCGTTTTGAAGACGTTTTGCGAATATCTTTAAAGTGCGACGGTAAGGTCCTCGATTTTCCGGGTAATAAGCATTGAATAGTTCCGCCGCATTGGCATCTCCACGAAAAGCGGATTCAACCAGCAGCAGGGAATGATATTGATTGGTGTAAAGTTTATCCCTTATTACCAGCGGCGTACTCTTCCACGGAACACTCAGCAAATAGCTGAAGGGAACAGGGGTATCGAGTAAAAACGTTTTTATTCGCGTATATAGCGTTTGCCGCATTTTATGTGCTCCTACCATGACAGTGCTGTGAGCACGCTAAGTAGTGGGAGAAAGAGGCCGATCACAACTACAGCTACAAGCAATCCGACAAAAATCGTCGTGAAGGGGTTGAGTAATCCGCCAAGGCGATCCTCTCGCTCGCTCAATCGCATCCGCTGGGCGGCAGCAATTTGACGCAAAAGCGCGGGAGAGCGTTGCTTGTCGGATAGAAGTGCATGCGTAACTGTTCCGGGCAGCTCCGAGAAGTAAAAGAGATTTGGTACGCTGGGATGGATGGATTGGGTACGGAGTAATTCGCCGATGACATCGTTAGAGATAAGGGTCAGATAGCGTGATTGACTCGCAACGGCCGCGATGCGAATGGCATGAGTAATACGAAAGTCGCAATCCACAAGTTCCGCAATAACCGAAATCCAGCGATTTAGAGCGGCGATATTGCTTCTGGATCCTGAGAAGAAAACACCGATGATGGGAGCACGCTGAAAGTTCTGTAGGACAGAGATCGAAGCAGGCAAAAATAGAAAGAATGATATGAGAACGATGAATAGGCCAATCACAGTGAGTAATGGAGAGAAACGCAGAGCCATTGAAAATTGAACAAGCATTTCGGTAATGATGGGGAGTTGAATCCCAAAATCGCTGTACATTTCAGCGAAGATAGGAATCAGAAATAGTCCAACTAGGATTAAAAAACAGAAGGTCAATAATGTTAGAAAAAGTGGATATGCAAGAGCTCGCCAGAAGACGGGCTTTTCCTTTGTATATTCCTGCAGAGTTCCAACAAGATCGGTGAGGTCGCTCGGGGAAAGTTTATCGAGGCGATGGAATCGCAACACAAAAGGCAAAGCTGCGGCTAAGCTGGGCGTAGAAATCCAAACAGTGGGTTCCTTCTCTTTTTCAAGTGCTGATAGGAGATTACGAACTACCGTCGCCTCATGATTCGATAGTGGTTGGTTCAAATAAGCTTGCAGGAATTCGCGTTGGGATAGCGATGAATCGAGAACTTCTCGCAGGCGTCGCTTTTCGTGCGAGGATAACTCATTCGGCGAGATGTCTTGAAAAGGATTGGTGGTTTCCGTTGTCACAAGGCTTTCCTCAGGGAAGGCAGATATTGATAAGCAACTCGACAAGCGGCATGAACAAAATCGTGCCAAGCGACAAAACTAGGATAGCCCCCGGCAGAACATTTCCGAGAATGGGATAGCGCTGACGTTGACTCTTTTCAAGCGAAGCGAGTTTCGAATTCATCACTTCTGCAGCCAGTCGAAATGATGCGGCACTAGCAATAGACGAGGGGTGATTTTTGGCATACGCCGTTGCCCAGGTCAAAAGATCCTGATCGCCTTTGGCAAGGATATCCAGATCCCAGGTAACGCTCTCTTGATGGTTTTTATGCTGGAATTCATTGGAGAGCGACTTTGCAATTGCGAAACCGCTGCGAGCCTTGTCCGTATCTTTTGAAATCAACCATTGGCCCAGGTTGAATCGAGTTGCAATTCCAGGTATCAGAAAAAACAAAGAAACCAATGCAAGACTGATAAGAAACAAACCAAGATAATTTGTTTTTAGGAAGATCAGGAGATTCAGGCTGGGGCTATAAGGAAGTTTGGAGGTATCGTAAATGTGCCGCAAGATGTTTGTATAGCTGGGCAACCAAATGAGGAGAGTCAAATAGGTCAAGATGAATATTGTGGCAAGATTGCAAATGGCGTAACGCCAGTGGCGCAAGTGTTGTTGGTATTGAACTCCGATTTGATAGAGCAGTTCGAGGCTAGAAATCGATCGCTCGGAATTTCGGTAGGTCTTTACCGTAGCGCGGTATTCGGGTGACTCGGTTGCTATAGTTTCATCGACCGGAATTTTCCGACTCATATTGAGGGCGAGATTTGCGTTGAGATGCTCCAAATGTGTTGTGGAAGCTTCGCATGAATTGCTGAGTCTGATAGGGATTTTGGCTGAGACGAGTTGATCGATTTGATCGTTAAGATGCAGGACATCGTCCATTTCTTCCCGGAAGTCAGCGTTTACGTTCATCGGTATTTTGCCGGGGTGGTTGCTTCAGAAGGGCCGTAGACTGCTCTCAACGTCAGGAGAGACGCGCGGCAAGAATGAATTTATTTATCCAAGCAAAAAAAGAATGGAAATTAATTCCGATGGTTTTTGATGCGGCATTAGAAATCAGGCTATTTCGGTCGATCAAGCTCTCTAAAGCGATTAGCAATTTGTTGCTTGGTTTGCCAAAAGGCTTCTGCGAAGGAGTACTCTGAGTACCAACCTTTTTCTTCTGCAAGTTGAGCGCTGAGGGCATAGATATTTCGATCCATGTTTTCTCCCATTTCTCGCAACCAATATGTGTAGCCAGTTTGGCCGATAGCGGCTCCGAAACATAGCAATAGAAAGAGTGAGACGATGCCACGAGAGAGACGTTTTTCTGACCGGTGCACTTGCTCTTTCTCTATAGCCGCATCGAGTAAATTCGCTCGCAAATCTCGGGTCGGTTGCGTTTGGTTGGATGCGGATTTCAACAAGGACTCAAGCTCAGTAAATTCATTGAAACTTTCAATCATGAATTCACCTTTTGACTTTCATGATCCAGCAGTAAGGCTAATTTCGAAATGGCATATCGATAACGGCTGGCGGCCGTCTGTACTGGGATTCCCAAAACGGTACTAATCTCTACAAACGTGAGTTCCTCCCATATCTTGAGCACCACGACCTCGGTTTGCTCTTTGGGAAGTTGGTAAAGGGCGTGCGTGACTTGATTCTCAGATTCCTGTTTTTCCAATTTGTTTTCTGGTCTTGCCAGCAGTAATTCAAAAAGCCCGCTCGTAATTGTCCAACGTTTTCGTTTACGGAGTATGACCAGCGACTCGTTGCGGACCATGCAGAGCAAATAGGCCCAAGGATTGTCAGTTTTCAGAATGAATTCCGGATCGGATGCGACTTTGAGCAGCGTCGCCGACACGGCATCCTCGGCATCATGTTGATTTTGGCAAATTGCTTTCGAAAAACGAACCAATCGAACTGCCGTGAGGTCATAAAGTCCCCCCAAAGCAGTGGCTCCGCTTTCTCGAATGCGGACCACGCATTCGCGAACTTCCATCGAATAAGTTAGTTTTGAAGCGCTCATTAGTTTTCAAGATGCGCGACGAAGTACCAATTATCTATTGCGAAGAGTTGTTTTAATCAAATTTGATGAAAATTAGTTGCGCCGGGCTTACCAGCGAATGGGAACGCCTTGAGAAGCAGCGTCGATGACCGAGCGTGGCAGGCCCCGTTGGAGTCGAACTTGGTCTAAGTGCAACATGGAATCCATGATGGTAGCGATCAGGTCGGGGATGCGAATGGGATCGGAAGCGGGGGCCGAGCCTTGGTGGTTCGATTGTCCAACGGTATGTCCCGTGGGTAATCCACCCCCGTAGAGCAAAAGTGGGGCAATTTCGCCCCAGTGATCCCGCCCCCCTCCGGGATTGATTTTGGGTGTACGTCCCATTTCGCCGCAGCAGACCAGCAGAATCTTATCGCGTAATCCTCGAGCTTCAATGTCATCGATCAGGGCGGCGACAGCATGATCAAATGGGGCGCCCACGTAGCCCATACCTTCGCGCATCGGTGCGTTGTTTATATCGGCATGCATATCCCAAACAAAGCTTGTGGTAACGGTGACGAAGCCAACACCGCTTTCACACAGTCGCCTGGCTAAAAGCAACAATTTGCCGATCGAAGCGCCATGATCTGCGTAATGGGCGTGGTTGTTCCACTTCTTATCAATCTTATCGATATTCGCCAATTTCTCCGTGTCGTATTTCTCTATGAGTTGCGGATCTTCCTGAGATAGATCAAAAGCTTGAGCGACCCCGCGAACGAGTGTATCAAAAGCTTGTTGCTGAAGAGCGTTTGTTCCGGCAATACTGGGAGATGCATCGGCAAGTAGTTTCAAGCGATCGAGTTGTGCAAGCAGAGCTTTGCGATCTTCTAATCGCGTCTGAGGAATGCTCAGTCGAAGGTCTTGTTGTAAGTGGGCACCGGCTCCAGGTACGAAAGGCGAGTAGGCTGAGCCGAGAGACCCGGCGGATTCGAAATCACCGAAGTTTTTGATGGCTGGTCCTGCTTGCTCTCTCACGGCTCTTGGGAAGAGTGCGACGTTCGTGGGGATAGCAGTTTCGTTGCGTGTGGGGCCAGCGATGCGCGAATAAATGGAACCCATATTGGCCCGCAGCGTTCGATCGCTGAGAACAGGTTTTATGTCGTGGTTGCCATCCCCGGTGACAAAAGAACGCACGACATTGAACAAATGGGCTCGCTGCGCGAGTTTTTCCAGGGTGCTACCGAAAGTCAAACCGGGGACACTCGTTGAGATTTCGCCCGTCATGCTGCGAATACTTGTGGGGGCATCCATCTTGGGGTCAAATGTTTCATATTGAGATGGGCCGCCATGCATAAACAAAAATATGACCGACCGGTCTTTAAGAAACGTTGCGTTGTCCGAGGCTTGGGACTTAAGTTGCAGCAGTTGCGAGAGCCCGATGCCCGTTGCCCCCAATGCACCAACTTGTAAAAATTCGCGACGATTGCCGCAGGCAATACGATGGCTATAGGAATGGGGTGCGGGCGTGTGGAAAAAACGAAACATAAATCAGTCGCCGAAGGGAAGGCTTTGGACTGGGAAGGAGCTTGTAGGCTAACAATTCCGCATCCGGATTGCCACCTAAAGCCCTTTGATTTCGCGATAAAATCCTGTGCCAAATACCATAAATGGAGCCAAAATCGCCTTCGATTTGCCCATCTTCCCAATGTTTCCAAAAAGTCTTCGCTTCACTAAGGCGCTGTGGCATTGTCAGCACTTTTTGGCGATAATTACAAGGGTTGATTTCGGGTGATTCGTGGCTATCGCGGGTTAATGCAGCAGACATTCAGACGGCAGGATATTGTCTTGGCAAATTGCGTTCGATTTTTGCTCTGTTGGCATTTTTGCTCAACCATGATTGCTTGCGGCCAAGATGTCGTATCGCCACCGAACCATTCAGCGGAAGTGGCAACGGAGCTTGTGGCGCGTTGGGATTTCAGTTCGGAAGATAACAGTCAATTTCAGTCGCATGGTTCTATCGAACGCGACCAACCTGGCCCGAGGCCGCCACAATATCCTGACTTTGAAACAAACAACACGGCGATACGTTTGCCGGGTGATGGTTCCCACCTAAAATTCGCGGACGCTGGATCCTCGAGCCCGTTGGATTTTGGACTCGGCGATGCCATTACCTTGGAAGCTTGGGTAAAAGTTACCGACCTGGAGTCTCATGAACACCATGTCATTATCGGGAAAGGTAGAACAGGCAATAAGGGCTTTCATCCCGATAATCAGAATTGGGCACTGAGGATTCGGCGTGTGGGAGGTAAAGGGACTGTCAACTTTTTATTCGCAACGGATCCTCGCTCCAGCGCTGCAGGTCATTGGCATCGCTGGACCTCTCTTGAGGGATTCGAGTCGAGCTCGGGTTGGCATCATGTGGCGGTAGCCTATCGATTTGGCCAGCCCGATTCGATCCGAGGTTGGTTGGATGGCAAACGTATCGAGGGGCGTTGGGATATGGGAGGGCCAACATCGCTGGCGCCTATTGTCGATGATGACGAAGTTTGGATTGGCGCGTCTCAAGGTGGTCTACCCGCCAATAGCTTCACCGGCTCGATCGATGCGATAGCGATTCATCGTGGAATTGTAAGTGACGAAGCGATGAAAGGGAGGTTTCGACGTGAGGGACCCGCCACGATCGCGCTGCCGGAAACAATGCCCGAACTCGGATCGATCAAAGCGGGGCAAGTTCAATTGACGCTGCATGAGAAATTAAAGTCGAATCAACGCTGGTTGGTCGAAGATGAAAAAATGCCAGAACCTTCTGTGCAATACGATCTTTTGGACGCATTTTTTATAACCCGATTACCGATTGCATGGGATTCCTGGGGAATTCGTGATCATTGGGAGGTGCCGATCGTCGCGCGTTTCGCGGCGGATGTAAAATTGCCCAAAGGAAATCATAAGTTACTGCTGAGAGCTCGTGGCTTGTCGCGGCTCTGGTTCAATGGCAATCTGCTGGCACGCACGCAAGCGCTCACCGGTTCGCCAAGTGGTGAGGAGCCTATCACGCCGCTACCGACTCCTGTTCGACCAGGCATTCGTTGGCCCGGTTATCGTCAGCAAGAAGTGATCGTAGAATTCCCGATCGAGCAGGCGGGAAGCCAAAGAGTGGTGCTGGAAACCATGGTCGGAGGCAAAGGCCACCGGCCTGATACGGGCGAAGTATTGGTGGCGATCGAGTTGGAAGGGAGCCAACAATTTCAGTTGCTCAGCTGCGATCCGCTGGAGGGAACAAATATATTGCTGACGGATTCAGCGATTGAGCCATATAAGAAAAAAGTGGAAGCGACGATGGATCGCTTCGATTTAGATCGCCGCCGCACTTTGGCGGCGTCTCAAAACGATTATTGGTCTGAAAGGCATGCGGAGGCTCAAAAAATTGCAGCTGAAAAACTTGCTGCTCTTTCCCGAGCCGTTGGAGTCGCAAGCGTCCAAGAATTATCCATCGATCGTTTTATCGGCGAAAGAGTTGATGAGGCGCGAAAGCAATCGCATTCACGACAGGGAATCGATGCGACCGAATTTCAGGATAAAATAGGATCCGTTTTACAAAATCATTGTTCGCGATGCCATGGACAGCGATCGCTGGGTGGTTTCCAACTGAATGATCGGGAATCGATCTTAGCGGGAGGGAATTCAGGCGTGCCTGGAGTGTCTCCCGGAAATTTGGAGGAGAGTGAAGTCTGGAGGCGAGTTAACTCCAGCGACATTGCCGAGCGTATGCCGCCGCACGGTGAGGGCTTACAGAAAGAGGAACTAGGAAAAATCAAAGCGTGGATTGAGCAAGGGGCTATTTGGCCTGAAATTGCTTATGCTGAAAGAAGTCTTCCATTCACCGCGGAGCTAGATGATGCCAGTTTTCTGAGGAAGGTTTCTCTGGACACCATCGGTGTTCCCCCTTCAGAAACCGCTTTGCGAGAGTTTCTTGCCGACACCTCGACGGATAAAAGAGCTAGGGCCATCGATTTATTGCTGGACGATCCGGGCTGGGCAGATCATTGGCTCCCCTACTGGCAAGATGTTTTGGCAGAGAATCCAACACTTATCAATGCATCGCTCAATAGCACAGGTCCCTTTCGCTGGTTCCTGCATGATGCATTGTATGATGATAAGCCTTTTGATCGTTGGGTGACCGAATTGATCATGATGCGAGGAAATCCGCACACCGGTGGTTCAGCTGGATTCGGTTTGGCTGCTGAGAATGATTCTCCCTTTGCAACGAAAGCGCAAATATTGTCGGGAGCCTTTTTGGGGATCGACTTACAATGTGCCCGTTGTCATGACTCACCCTACCATAGCACATCTCAAAAAGATCTTTTTTCTTTGGCAGCCATGTTGGAGCGAAAAGCGGGAACGGTTCCGAAGGCCAGTCGCGTACCAGCCGCTTTTTTTGAAAAGCAAACGAGAGCCGCATTGATTAAAGCGACCTTAAAGCCTGATGAACTGGTTGCGCCGAGTTGGCCATTTCCCGAGCTGATGTCGAAAGATTGGAATGCGGAGCATGAGTTTTATCCCATGCTAAAAGCGGATACTCGTGCGGGGCTAGCGTTTATCATCACATCGCCGCACAACGAACGCTTTGCGAAAGTGACTGTCAATCGAATTTGGCGAAGATTGATTGGAGTTGGAATCGTTGAGCCACCGCATGATTGGGAAGGAAATCGTCCCAGTCATCCCGAATTGCTCGAGTGGTTGGCATGGGAATTCGTTCAGAGTGGTTATGATGTAAAGCACATCGAGCGTTTGATTTTGAATTCGAAGGTCTATCAAAGTTTTTCACGACCCAGCAGCGAAGAACAGAGTGCGAGTACCCGTCTGTTTACAGCTCCGATCGAGAGAAGGTTATCCGCAGAGCAGATCTTGGACTCTATGCTGGCTGCGAGCGGAACGATTTTAGACGTGGAGGAACTAACCTTTGATCCTGATGGTCGTCGCGCCGCCGACAATCGGCTATCGCTTGGAATTCCTACTCGCGGTTGGATGTTTCCAAGTTTAGCCAACGAGCGCGATCGTCCCAGTTTGAATCTTCCGAAAGCGGCTGCTGTCGTAACAGTACTCGAATCGTTTGGATGGAATGGCGCTCGGCAATCGCCCAGAACCGACAGAGAATTAGACCCCAATGTGCTGCAGCCAGGAGTTTTAGCTAATGGAATTGTTTCCAGTTGGGTCACACGTGCGTCCGAAGGAAGCGAGCTATCAAGATTGGCGATCGATGCGAAGACACCTGACGAATTAGTCGATTCGCTCTATCTTCGCTTTTTATCCCGCAAGCCGTATGCCGCTGAAGCTCAGCCGCTGATCGCAGCGTTGGCCGATGGTTTTGAGAGACGAATCATGCCTGCCGATAAAAGGGGAAGTTCAATGCCTTTGGAACCGCTTCGCAAAGTTACGTGGTCCAATCATCTCATGCCAGAAGCCACCACAATCATGATGGAACTGGAACGCAGAGCGAGGCTCGGACCACCGGCGGATAGGCGATTCGAAGAGAGGTGGCGAGAAACCTACGAAGATGTGGTGTGGTGTTTGTTGAATTCGACGGAGTTTGTGTGGTTGCCGTAATGGATCGTCCAGTTATTTTGGTAATACACGAGTGTAGATAGGATTGGGGCCAATGCATCGATATGACAATAATCGCCGCGAGTTTCTGATGGGTTCGTTAGCGGCCATGAGCGCCTTAAATTCTCGAAAGTTATTCGGTAGCGAATTGGGGCTCGAATCGGCCATTCAGGGCAAAGCGGAGCATGTCATCTCCATCTGGCTTGGCGGTGGCATGGGGCAGATCGACACATTTGATCCGAAACGAAAAGGGGATGCCAAAAGTAAATTGGCTGGATCCTATTACAACAGCATCGATACCGCCGTTGCAGATGTTCAGGTTTGTGAGCATCTGTCACGGACTGCAGCGGTAATGGATCGCATCACGGTGGTTCGATCCGTTCATCATGACGTGATTGATGAGCATGCGGCTGCTACCAATCGAATGCATACAGGAAGACCGATTGGTGGCACTGTCACCTATCCATCTTTCGGTTCTATCATCGCGCACGAACGTGGAGCGGCTAGCGATGAAGCGCCCCCCTATGTGTTGATCGGTTATCCCAATGTGACGCGAGGTCCAGGATTTCTGGGGGCAAAGGCGGGTTATCTCTACTTAACCGATACGTCCCAGGGACCGGCAGGCTTGTCGCGGCCCGACGGGATTTCCATGGAGCGGCAGAAGCGACGTGAGGCCTTATTGCAAGCAGTCCAGAGGGAGCGATCGCAAAAAGTCAATGTGAATGGTCGCAAGGAAGAGGAGTACGCTGAGACGCTGTGGCAAAGCTTAAAACTATCAGGGCCAGCATTTATGAATGGATTTAAGCTCGAGAATGAGCCTGATTCATTGCGAGTTGCGTACGGTGGAGAATTTGGACAGCGTTGTTTGCTCGCTCGTCGTCTGATCGAACGTGGAGTGCGCTTTCTGGAAGTTGGCCATAACCTCAATTTTCTCAACGGAGCTGGTTGGGATGTGCACAATCAGGGTATCGAGAAACAGCATGAGTTGATTCGCGAAATGGATCAAGCATTGTCCGCATTGATTCTTGATTTGGAAGAGAAAAAATTGCTCGATAAGACTTTGATTGTCATCACAACGGAGTTTGGTCGACCACCTGAGTTCGATAGCGGTGGTGGAAGAGGGCATCAAGGCTCGGCATTTTCCTGTGTTTTGGCGGGTGGTGGCTTAAAGCATACTGGGGCTTATGGCGAAACCGATGAGTTATCGAAGAAAATTGTGTCCAAGCCTGTGAGCGTTCCCGATTTATTCGCTACCGTACTAGCAACCGTGCAGGTGGACTATAGCAAGAATCTGTATGACGGTGACCGACCGATACCTGTAACGGATAACGGTCAACCGATAAGGGAGTTGTTCGCATGAAGCGAATAGGTAGTTTATTGCTACTTGGCATGAGATTGTTGCTGACGGTTGCCGCATTGGGATGGTCCGAGTGGGCCTCCGCTCAAGACGTGCCACTGGAGCAAACCGCATTTTTTGAGAATCATATTCGACCCTTGTTCGTTGAACATTGCTTCGACTGCCACAGTCAGAAAGAACAAAAAGGAGGCCTGCGACTGGATGATCTTTCCGAAATTTTAGCGGGGGGAGATACGGGCCCGGCGTTGGTGGCTAACAAACCAAAGGAAAGCTTGTTGCTTCAGGCCGTGAAATATGAAGGTTTGGAGATGCCGCCAGATGGAAAGTTATCTGAGAAGGAAATCTCCTACTTAGAGCAGTGGATCGAGATGGGAGCTCCTTGGCCAAACGCAAAGAAAAGTCCTGCCAAGAGAATGCCAAATGGCAGTATTACGGAAGAAGATCGAGCGTGGTGGGCTTTTCAACCTTTGAAACACCCTGATGTTCCCGACATTTCAATCTCAGATCGATCAATGCCTCGTTCCTGGTATGAAAATTCAATCGATCGTTTTATTCTTGACAAAATGCGATCGCAGGGACTTGAACCTGCGCCCGAAGCAGATCGACTTAGTTTGCTTCGCCGGATCACGTTTGACGTGATTGGCCTGCCTCCGACGCAGAAGGAAGTGGAAGCTTTCCTGGCGGATGATTCGGATAAAGCCTATGAACGTGTTGTCGATCGTTTACTGAACAGCCCTCATTATGGAGAGCGTTGGGCCCGACATTGGCTCGATCTGGTGCGTTATGCCGATTCTGATGGCTACCGCATCGATCATTATCGCCCCAATGCGTGGCAGTATCGGGACTATGTCATTCGGTCGCTCAACAGCGACAAACCCTATGATCGCTTTGTTCAAGAGCAAATCGCGGGAGATGAACTATTTCCAGAGGATACCGATGCTCGAATTGCGACTGGATTTCTCCGGCACTGGATCTATGAATACAACAGTCGCGACGCTCGCGGACAATGGGATACGATTCTAAACGATATCACCGATACGACGGGTGACGTTTTCTTGGGTTTGGGATTTCAGTGTGCCAAGTGTCACGATCATAAGTTTGATCCGATCTTGCAGAAGGACTATTATCGTCTCCGAGCTTTCTTTGCAGCGATCCTACCGGAAGACCAAACGATCACGGATGAAGAAACGAAGCATGCTTATGAAAAGAAATTGCAGGAATGGGAGGCTGCCACTGAATCGATTCGACAGCAGATTGCGGTGATTGAGGAGCCTTATCGAACCAAGGCAGCGGATCAAGCAATCGGAAGATTTCCACCCGATACCGAAGCATTCGCCCGTAAAAGTTTAGCAGAACGAAATAGTTTTGAGAAACAGATCGCCTATTTGATCGAACGCCAAGTTGATTTCGAATATAGTCGTTTAGACGATTTAATTAAGGGTGAAGACAAGGAAAAACGACTCGCACTCAAGAAAGAATTGCTTGCGTTTGACAATCTAAAGCCACAGGTACTTCCGACTGCGATGATTGTTCGAGATGTGGGCGTTGACGTGCCGGAGACTTATTTCCCAAAAAGAAAAGATATCGTAGTCCAACCTGGTTTTCTCACGCTCTTTGACGCGAATGATGCTGCGATCGAACCGTTGCCGGATCAAAAGTCTTCCGGAAGACGTGCCATACTGGCCAAGTGGCTTTCCAGTCCGGACAATCCACTTGCGTCACGCGTTATGGTAAATCGAATTTGGCAACACCACTTTGGTCGCGGATTGGCAGCAAATGCCAGCGATGTGGGCCGACTGGGTGGAGAACCCTCTCATCCGGAGTTGTTGGATTGGCTGGCAAATTATTTTTTGGACAATGGTTGGAGCCTGAAAAAGCTGCATCGACTGATCTTGTTGTCTGCCACCTATCGCCAAAGTTCGTCCCATCCAAACTTAGTCGAGAATCAACGCAAAGATCCCTTGAATCAATATTATTGGAGAAGCGATGTTCGTCGCCTGGATGCAGAGCAGATTAGGGACTCGTTGTTGGCTAGTTGCGGCCTATTGAAGGAGAGAGTTGAGACGATCGACGCAACACCCCAAGACGCTGTAGATACTGTTACCAGAGGAGGAGGGGAAGGCGTGATGGGTGATGTGGGTAAGCGGTCTATTTACGTCCGGGTGATGCGAAATGCCCGAGATTCGCTTCTGGATGCTTTTGATCTCCCGTTGTTTTTCTCCAGCGAGTCGACCCGTAACACGACAACCACTCCGGTGCAGTCTCTGTTGTTGATCAACAGCCCTCAATTGATGCAATTTGCAAATGCTCTAGCCAAGAGAATTGATTCAAAGACTCAACAAGCGAATACAGATACAAAGATTGTTGAGCTGTGGCGGGAAGTATATGGCCGCAGTCCAACGCATGATGAGTTAAACTATGCCAATCAATTTTTGATTGATCAACAGAGCATCATCGAAAAGAATGTCGGTACGGTGACCGCGGACGAGGTGGTACAGAGTAAACTTCCTTATCGAGACGGATTGGCTATCACGATAAAGCCTAGCGATGCTAGCTCGAGGATGAGGGTTGACCATGATGAGCGATTGAAAACAGCGGATTTTACCGTAGAGGCGTTTGTACAACTTCGATCGATTTACGATACTGGGGCGGTGCGTACCATTGTTTCCAAGTGGTCGGGAAACGGTGGTAAGGCGGGATGGGGGTTTGGTGTAACCGGCAAGGGAAGTCGCCGAAAGCCACAGACGCTGGTAATGCAGTTGCATGGAGAAAAACTGGATGGCAGTTTTGGTGAGGCTGCTATTTTTTCCGATCAGAATGTGACACTGAATACACCGTATTATGTGGGCGCGGCGGTCAAGTTGGCGAAAGATACACCAGGAAGTATTACTTTCTACTTGAAAGATTTATCGAATGACGATGAACCCTTACAGACGGTTACCGTTGAACATCAGATTCGGGGTGGCTTAGAAAATAAAGAGCCATTTACTATCGGCGGGCGAGGAGGCGATGAGGTTGGATTGTTCGATGGCTTAATCGATGATGTACGATACTCTCGTGGTGTCCTTACAGCGGGAGAAGCTCTTTTGACAAGTGAATCGGTGCTAGAAAGCACATTAGGGTTTTGGAAATTCGAGCCGCAACCGGGGGTCATGGAAGATAGCGGGCCGAATCAATTCAAGGCAGCGCTTGCGAAGCCGAAACAAGAGATTTTAGAACCCCGCTTTGCAGCCTTTCGCGATTTGTGCCACGCATTGCTCAATTCCAATGAATTTCTGTACGTGCGATGAGAGAAGGTAGTGCTAATTATGCATATTGAGATACCCAAATCACGAAGAGAATTCCTGTGCCGCAGCGGCGGAGGTTTTGGTGCTTTGGCGTTGGCATCACTGGTTCAACAATCCAGTGCTGCAGGTGATGCAAAAACCTCTGTCCCTCCTCGTGCTAAACGCGTGATTTTTTTGTTTATGGAAGGTGGTCCGAGCCACATAGACTTGTTCGATCCTAAGCCTTTAATCAATCAATTGGCTGGGCAATCACTTCCGGAAAGTTTTGGGGATGTGATCACGTCGATGGGTGAGTCGCGATCACCGATCTTGCCTTGCCAAAGAAAATGGAAGCGACATGGTGATGGCGGAATTTGGATATCGGATTGGTTACCGCACTTGTCGCGACATGCAGATGATATTGCCGTTCTTCGTTCCTGTTGGGCCGATGGGATCAATCATTCCGCTGGCGTGTGCCAAATGAATACCTGTTCCATCTTGGGTGGTAGGCCTTCGCTGGGGAGTTGGGTTAGCTACGGGCTTGGAACAGAAAACAATGATATGCCGGCCTTTGTCGTCATGCAGGATAATCGTTCCTCGGTAGTTAACGGCTCGCGAAATTGGTCAGCTGGTTTCATGCCCGCATTATACCAGGGTATTCGTATACAAGAGGGAAATGATCCCATCCCAAATCTCAATCCGCCCGAGGGTGTATCGCAGGAACAACAGATTTCTAAATTGGCTTATCTCAGCAATTTAAATCGAGGTTTTGCTTCTCAGTTTCCGAATCAATCGGAGCTGGAGGCTCGCATTGCGAGTTATGAACTTGGTTTTCGGATGCAAGCTGAGGCACCGAATGTTATCGATATCGCTCGGGAAACGGCTGCGACTAAAAGACTTTACGGACTCGATGTAAAAGAGACGGCGGATTTTGGAAAGCTTTGCCTGATGGCAAGAAGAATGTCGGAAAGCGGCGTGAGGTTTGTTCAGCTTTATCATGGAGCGGGCAGCAAGTGGGATGCGCATTCCGGGATTGAAGCCAATCATTCTTCGCTCTGTCGGCAGATGGACTTGCCAGTTGCTGGATTGCTGACGGATCTAAAGCAGCGCGGCCTGTTGGATGAGACGCTGGTTATTTGGGGTGGCGAATTTGGGCGAACACCCATGTCGGAACAGGGGAATGGTCGCGATCATAATCCCACTGGATTTACCATGTGGATGGCGGGTGGAGGGGTCCGCGGTGGCCAAATGATTGGCGAAACCGATGAACTTGGATTGCGTGCCGTGGAGCAGCGTATTCACATACACGATTTGCATGCCACGGTTCTCAATCTTTTGGGTATTGACCCAATGTCGCTGACGTATATCCACAAAGGTCGGCCCGAACGTCCAACCGTGAATGAAGGTCGCTTCGTCGAAAAGCTTGTTGCTTAGGGTTCGAGTTTTCTATCTGAGCAACTTCAACGACGGAACGAAAGGGAAGCCATGCGTTATTCGCGACGAGAAATTCTGTTAGGGCTGGGTGGTTCATCTCTAGGTTTATCTCTGAATTTGGGCAAGCTGCGTGCAAAGGATAGTGTGGCTCCAACAAGAATCATTACGCACGCAGATGGTTTTTTTTGGTTTGGTTACTACGATAAACTGCAATTTTCCGTAGATAATCGATTCGTTTTGAGCAACCGCGTTCGTTTTGAACATCGATCGCCAAGACCCGATGATGAGATCGAAGTCGGGATGATTGACCTTGAGGATGGGGATCGATGGATTCCGCTGGGAAAGTCAGTTGCTTGGAATTGGCAACAAGGATGTATGCTGCAATGGATTCCAGGAACAGCCTCTTCGGTCATTTGGAACGACCGACATGGCGATCGTTTTGTATCGCATATATTGGATGTAGCAACCAGGGAAAAGCATACTATAGATTCGCCAATTTATGCATTGAGTCCGGATGGTAAGAAGGGAATATCATGCGATTTTACGCGGGTCGCTGATTGTCGACCGGGCTATGGTTATGCTGGTTTTCGCGATCCATATTTTGAGGATATGGCTCCAGAAGAAACTGGAATTACAAGTGTGGATTTGAGGACGGGCAAGAGCGAGTTGATTATCAGTCATCAGCGGTTGGCAACCACGGGTGAGATAATCAAGAATACGCCCGATGCGAAGCATCATGCTTACCATTTGTTGGTATCACCTAGTGGTGAGCGTTTTATTTTGCTGCATCGCTGGAGATATCCTAAAGGAGACCATCTAACACGCTTGATCACCGCGAACCTCGATGGTAGTGACATGAGAATCGTCATTCCCAATGGCTATGCATCTCATTTTATTTGGAGAGACGCAAACCATATTTTATCTCAGGCTAAGAGTTGGTTAGGTAATGATCAGTGGGGGAATTTCCTGTTCGAAGACAAAGACTCGGGTGTCATTGAGGAGATAGGGAAGGGGGTGCTGGATTCGGGCGGGCACATCACTTATGTAAGAAACAATCAGTGGATTTTGAATGACACTTATCCGAAAGGTAAGGAAAGAGTCCAAACACCGCACCTTTACCATATCGCAAGCAATCGGCGAATCAATTTAGGCGATTTTCATTCTCCAGAGGCGTATGCGGGAGAATGGCGCGTTGACAATCATCCGCGAATTAGTCGGGATGAACGATGGGTGTGTATTGATTCGCCTGCAGGGGAGCGAGGGAGACAATTGCACCTGATCGATATATCAGAAATTGAATGAAAAAGCCATCGATCGCGAGTCGCAATCGATGGCAATGAGTTTGGTTGCAATCATTCAGATCTAATAGCGGCAACCTACTTATAGGCCTGCTGAATCAATTCGGCTAAGCCCGTAGGTTGATAGCGTATTTTCGCTCCATTGGAATAGTGGCGAATTTGGTTTCTACCGTTATGCTTGCAGGCGTAAAGCGCCTCATCTGCGCTTTCAAAGAATCGTTTTATGTCGGTTGCGTCAAGGATAGATGTCGCTAAACCTACCGAGGCTTGAACACGAAGTGTTGCTCCCATGTGCTCCAGAGGTGTTGCTTCGAGGCGAGCTCGGTACTTCTCAATTAGTTCCATCGCTTCGTCTGGAGTTGTATTAGGCATCAGCATGCAGAATTCCTCACCGCCGTAGCGGAACGCCATATCATCGCTATCAGGTCGGGCGCATTCGGAGAAGAGTCGTGCCACGTGTTTCAGGACTTCGTCGCCGGCAGCATGGCCGTTGCTATCATTGAACTTCTTGAAATGATCAATGTCTGAAATTGCAATAGTAAGTGGTTGGCCACTGGTAACGGATTCGGTAAACTTCTCGAACAGCATTTGCTCAAAGTAGCGGGTATTGTAGAGTCCCGTCATACGATCGGTAATGGATTGGCTGTAGATTCGAGTCTTGTTCAGGTTTACCGCTGCTTGATCGGCGAGTCCCAACAGCAATCCGATATCTTCTTCAGTGAATCGCCCTAATGGATCGAGCACTTTATTCCCTTGGTCGTCCAAGATGACTTTATTGGTCATATTGATAACGCCCTCAAGTTCATTTCCGTAAAGAATAGGTACGCTGGCGATACAGTAGACCGCGTGCTGGCCGACCTGTGGAATTTGAGTGCGGTCGTTGACGCGGATCGGTTTTTTCGTTTTGGCACACAATCCAGCGACGCCTTCGCCGATTTCAAATGTCTTCGTTTCGACCAGACCGTTATTGATTTCATCACGAACATTCTTCGGAATGTTGCCCCAGACGACGCGAATTTCTAGTTTTTTGGTAATCTTGTTGTAGATCATCAAATTACCTTTTTGCGTCATCAAAACATCGACGGCCTTGCTGAGCGTTTCAATGCAGAGTTTCTTGAAGTCATTGACATTCGCAATCTGCTGATTGATGTCATACAGCGTCTGAATATTTTTGAGGATTCGTTCGTTCTTCTCGTATTTGAGAGTCGAATCGATATTGGTGATGGCAATCGAAGCAAGTTCCTGAATGAACGGGTATTCGCTTTCAGCGATCTGCGAACCGTCATCGCGGGGACCTACTGTCAGGATACCAAGAACTTCGCCGCTTTTGATCAGTGGGCACCATACATCGGATTTTAAGACGTCAAGGTTCCACTTCTTCCATGCGTTTTTGAATCGAGGACCGTGTTGCATATCGCGAACGCTGAAGACATTCCCTTGCTGAATGAGTTGCCAGAGCAACCCATTGTCTTTGGGAAACTTGAACATGTGCAGCGATTCTTCAAGTCCACTGGGGTGGATGAAGCGATCCTCGAGGCCATAGAAAGCTTTGACGCGATAGTAATCTTCGGCGTTTTCCAAGTCATCTTTGAGTAACACTGCCGTGTTGGTTGCGCTATATTTTTCGCGAACAACAGCCATAAAGGTGTCGAGCAAAGGTCGAAGATTAAGGATATTGCTAAGTCCTTTGCCCGACTGCAGCAAAGCCCGCATTTCAAAGATTTCAACATCCTGCTGGATGGCTTTATGACGAAAATAATCTCTCTCTGCTAGCGCCTCTTGGAGAAGAATCTCTTCTGTTTTGGCGTTGCTCGAGTTGGTATGACTTGATTTCGAGATATTCGAAGTGGAAATAGCTGTTGATTTGATCGTGTTGACTAGCGGCTCAACCTGCGCATCGAGATGAGACGAGGCGTTTTCGTTGGCTGCATTCGAAATTGACCCGCTATCGATCGAGGATTCTTTGCTCTGAGCAGATTCCGCTGACTGGAGGTTTAAAGCTGGGATGTAATCGGAGGTGATGGATTCAATAATCGTCGACATCTTAAAGCACTTTTGGGTGACGGAAACACTTACAGGTGTAACAATGTAGGTCACGGAAAATGGGGACGACTGTAACTTCGGTGCGATCCAACGGAAAAACAGATTCTCAATGGCTGGATCGATCCAATATCCGGATGCAAATTTATTAAAATCGATATAATCGATCCTTTACGGGGTGGGGGGAAAATGATCTCGGAGTACTTGCTATGAAGCTATGGCAGCTTGTGGGGTTGGTGTGGGCATGCTTTAGTTTGCTTTTGATCGAGGCCAAGGGGGGGGAATGGAGGATAGAAACGATTGCTGGTAAAGGACGTGGGGGATTTGCCGGCGACGGTGGCTTGGCGGTCGAGGCAGAAATCAACAATCCATTCGGCGTTGTTCGGGGACCCGATGGGGCCATTTGGTTTTGCGAGTATGGAGGGCAGCGGATTCGTAGGATCAGGCCCGATGGTCGGATTGAGACAATGGCGGGCACTGGCGCTACGGGGTATTCGGGAGATGGTGGGACTCCGCTACAAGCGACTTTCAATTTACCTCATGAGATACGATTTGATTCCGAAGGAAGTCTGTACGTTGTGGATATGTCGAATCACGTTGTGCGGAAAATCGATTTTTCCAAAAATCTTATTTCGACCATTGCTGGTACTGGCAAGCCTGGATATGCAGGTGATGGAGATTTAGCGGTTAAGGCGGAACTTAAGAATCCGCATTCGATACAGTTTGGGCCCGATGGCAATCTTTACATTTGTGATATTGGAAATCATGTCATTCGGAAGGTCGATATTAGCACCGGACGGATCTCAACGTTCGCAGGAACTGGCAAAGCGGGGAAGACGCCCGACGGATCTCTCATCGCGGGTACTCCACTGAATGGACCAAGGTCGCTGGATTTCGATAAGGAAGGTAATCTGTGGCTGGCAACCCGTGAAGGCAATCAAGTCTTTCGGTTCGATTTAAAGTCGCAGCGAATTTTCCATGTGGCCGGGACGGGCGCGAGCGGTTTTACTGGCAAC
>JBIKMB010000131.1:0-15174 GCA_044359485.1 Pirellulaceae bacterium
TCTATCCCACTGGGCATCTTGGCCTACAAAGTTCCACGCATCGAGAACTCGATTCTGGGGGTAATAGGAATCATTCAAACGCTCCCCTCGATGGCATTACTCGTATTCATGATTCCGCTACTCGGCTTGGGTATTCTTCCTGCCATCGTTGCATTATTTCTCTACAGTTTACTTCCAATCGTGCGCGGAACCTATTCGGGCCTGAAGCAAATCGCTGAACCGCTTCAGGAATCTGCCGAAGTCTTGGGACTGACACCCTCGCGACGACTGCTGAAAATCGAATTGCCACTCGCTTCACCTTCCATCATGACTGGCATTAAGACCGCGGCTGTGATCAATATTGGAACCGCAACAATCGGAGCATTGATCGGCGCCGGTGGATACGGTCAGCCGATTCTAACCGGCATCCGCTTAGCCGATGTAGGCCTCATCCTTCAAGGAGCGATTCCTGCAGCCGTCATGGCACTTCTGGTTCAAACACTGTTCGGTTGGCTGGAAATCTTTTTCGTTCCTGCTGGACTTCGTAAGGTTTAAAAATCGCGATGCCCCGTCGCAATCAGAAATGATGCGGCGAACGTTTCATCGTTTAAAGGGCCAGAATAGTTGCCGGAAAAATCCCTCGGGCGGCTTCTTGCCCTGAACACCATAACTGGCCGGCCATCGCTCACCCGGCAAATAAAAACTTCCAAATACCCAATCCCAAATCGGCAAATGAACCGAAAAGTTTTTATCGATCGCCTCCGGCTGATCGCTGTGATGCCAATGATGAAATCGCGGTGTGACTATCAAATACCGAGCCAGCCCGTTTCGAAATATTCGCCCCTCCAACCGGAGGTTCGCATGAATCCAAGTTGCCTGAAGCGTCACAATAACTCCATAGCCTAACAGCGCCGCGTCAGAAAATCCCAAAACGAACAGCGGCACGTAGCTCAACCCGCGCGTTACGACAATATCAACAATGTGCAGCCGCGAACCGGCCAACCAATCCATTCTCTCTGCCGAGTGATGGATCGCATGAAACTTCCACAACCAGGGTATTCGATGAAAAGCTCGATGAACCCAATACTGCATGAAGTCGGTAATCAACAATATCTCAACGATCTGCAGGCCGATCGGCTGAACGCCGATTGCCGTTCGCCACTGATCGTCTAGAACCCAAGCAAATACGACCTGCGCTGGCTTCATCGTAAGAATCGTTACCCACTGAACAATCAGCGTGGCAACAAAGAAGTAGGCTAAATCGGTCCGCCAGCCATGACGAAAGATAGGTTGTTCTCTACGCAGTGCAAACCCACGCTCCAAGGGAATAAAAATCGCACACCACAAAATCAGATTCAACAGAAACCAATCCAAACTCAACGACGGCAGCGAATCACTCCCAAATAATGAATTGCTAACATCCAGTTGAATTTGCGATCCACCAAGCAAGCCGGCAACAAGTGCGAACAAGATTGCTAGGCTTCCAATTACTTTGCGTTTCCGCAGAGTTACACTTAAGACCCCCAGTAGAAAGCCGCTTACCAAGATAATGTGCAACAACAATCGAATGATTGGCAATGGATAATACTCACGCAGCATCGGCATGGTGAGTAGATTTGGAAACTGAATGCACAGAACCGTAAAGAGACCAACACCACTGAGCGTGATTCCCATCACACCGCTGATCCAGCCCGTCCCAAACCGCACCGGCTCGCCATCGATTCGACTAAACTGCTGAACTTCGTCGGTATCGGGATTTGAATTGCTAACTTTATCGTTCATTCGATTATTGCTCATTCAATTCCTGCTGTTCTTCCATGCGTGGCAGAACACCGGTCATCTGCGTTATCAATTTCTCGAGCCCTCGAAAAAAATGGATTCGCTCTAACCATCTATTACAAAAGCCACTCGTGATGCAGTAATGACCCTCGAAGGGTAACTGATGATGCTGTGAATGCTCTTCATTAGACAGCAACAAACCCCAGGATTGAAGAATGCGAACCCAACGCGGTGGATGAGGCATATGAGCCCACTGATGGATCTGATTGGTTGGAATAGCGAACATACAGAAGCTGACTCCAAAGGTTAATGCCAATAATCCCCACATGGAGTCTGGAGATAACCAATACAAACTTAGTAAAATGGGGATGGCAATCAAACAAGTATCGCCGTTGGTATCGAAAAAATTGCAGGTTAGAAAGGATGATGGTGTTTGGTGATGAACTCGAAATGGGCGAATAAATCTTGGACCCAGAATAGGAAACTTCTCACTTCCCCATGTATCCGCTAACCAGTGAACCACACCCGATACAAAATCGGCTGCAACCCAAGCGGCCCCGATCACCAGCCATTGCCAGTAGGTCCAAGCCGACCGCTGCTGCCAAAGTGCTACAAGATGTGCAACAATAAGCCCACATGCGAGAAGTACACAGCAGATTTCAAAACCGAATGTCCACCACCCGCTCCCGTCATGCCTGCGTTCGACGGGTTGTCGCGGATCGCGTGATAATGAGTCGGGTAGCTGATTCCCGGTATGCGACACATTGGGCCGCTGCGACATCGGTATAGAACGATTCATTAAACTCCTCCTTTCAGAACAGTATCTTTGTTATGGAGTCCATCGATATCTCAACTTCACACGATTTCGAAAATAATTCGGCCGAAATTGTTTTGGTGAACCCCAAAGCGGGCTCCGGAGCTGCGTCGCGTTCCATCTCCGCGTGGAAATCCTTGTTGCCCAGCGACTATAAGCTCGTTACAGGTTCCTGCCCCGCTGATACCGAAAGACTCGCCGCTCAAGCAGCCTTTGCTCAAGTTCCACGCTTAATCATTGTCGGTGGCGATGGCACACTGCATCACGCTCTCAACGGCTATCTCTCTGTCCCCAACACCCGTACACGCCTAGCCGTCCTCCCCAGCGGCACGGCGAATGATTATGCCGCCAGCTTATACCCACACGCTAAAAAGAAACAAAACCAAAATTTAACGGTTGATGTCGGACGGATTCGTCATGAGACATTTCAGCGATATTTTTTGAATGTTGCCGGTATCGGCCTGACCGCTCATGCAGCCATATCTTCACTTCCATCTCCATGGTTTCCCGCGCGTTTGCGTTACACGCTAGGTCTAATGCGAACTCTTATGTACGGTTGGCGACATACCGAAACATCGATTCAACTACCGAATCAAATACTACCTTCTATTCAACTGCTAACTCTCTCGGTGGCGATTGGCACGCGCGAAGGAAGCTTTTCTTTGGCCCCCACCGCACAATTAGATGATGGCCAATTCAATATCCTTATCGCAACGAATTTGCGCAGGCGCGATGTGCTGCGATATCTACCAGGACTTATGCTAGGTAAATTACCTCACCGCGATTCGCGCATCCAGTATCTAGTCGCGCCCTATATCCAATTCCGCAGCGCAAAGCCCTTGCATTTACATCTCGATGGGGAAATCTATGCTGATGGTCTTCTGCCAGCACACAGCGAGATCACCCTAGAACAAGCGGGAAAAATTTCAATCGAACTACTTAAAACTCGCTGACCGACCTCTCCCCGCAAACGGTAAGGCAATGGGAATAATCTATTATTTCACCCCGATATCGGTTATACTGAAGCAATCTTGCCTGACACCCACCGTCACCGTATGTTCCACTCTTGCCTCTCCTAACTTGATCCTTGCTAAACATGCGATACCGAATCTCTTTCACTGCATGCAATCTGACGCAAGTCATCGCAAGTCTCGTTGCATTATCGCTGCTGTACGGCACACAGATTCGCGCCGAGGAGAAGAGCACTTCCACCAGCGATACCTCGAAATCTGAGGCGTCCCTCTTTTTTGAAACCGATGTGCGCCCGATTTTAAAAGCCCATTGCTTTCACTGTCATGGCGAAGCGGGACACAAGGAGGGAAACCTTGACCTCCGCCTGGTTCGACTGATGCAGCAAGGTGGCGATAGCGGCACAGCCCTCAAACAAGGCCATCCACAGGATAGTCTGGTTTGGCAACGCGTCGCCGCCAATGAGATGCCCCCGGGCGGGAAATTGATCAAAGACCACGAGAAAGAAATATTGCGTCGTTGGATTGAAACCGGCGCGGCAACCAAACGCGCAGAACCAGAACAACCCACCGACGATCAATGGACCGAAGAAGAGCGAAGCTACTGGGCATTTCAACCGGTAACTCATCCATCGCCACCGCTGGATCTTGCCGATCAAGATTCGCAAAATCCAGTGGATTCCTTTTTGTTGTATGCGATGAAAGCGAGTGGACTTGCTTTCAATCCCATCGCTTCTCGAGAGGTCTTGATTCGCCGAATCACCTTCGACTTGCTCGGCTTGCCGCCATCTCCCGAGGAAGTTGCCGCCTTCACCCAAGACACCGCGCCGGACGCATACGAACGTTTGGTAGATCGTCTGCTAGCCGATCCACGCTACGGCGAACGCTGGGGTAGGCATTGGCTCGATATGGCAGGTTATGCAGACAGCGATGGCTATACCGAAACCGATGCCGAACGTCCCTGGGCATATCATTATCGCGACTATGTCATTCGCGCCCATAATCAAGATTTACCCATCCAGCGTTTTATTAGCGAACAGCTTGCCGGTGATGAGTTAGTACCTCAGCCCTGGGATAATCTGACACCCGAACAGTCCGAACTGCTGGCCGCCACCGGTTTCTTGCGCACAGCACCCGACGGCACAGGGCAAGAAGGTGTAGACAACAATGTGGCTCGAAACGATGTCATCGCCGAGACAATCAAGATTTTTTCCAGTTCAATGCTTGGACTGACCGTTGGCTGTGCTCAATGCCACGACCATCGCTACGATCCGATTTCTCAAGTGGACTATTTTCGTATTCGAGCCATCTTTGAACCCGGCTTAGATTGGAAGCAATGGCGCGATCGTAATTCGCGCTTGGTCAATCTGTGGAGTCCCGAACAAAAACAAACCGCAGCGGCAGTCGAAAAAGAACTCGCCGAACTAGAAGGAAAGCGATTGGCCGAGCTCGACACGATTGTGATGGATATTTTTCGCAAAGAGGTTGATAAATTGCCAGAAGAAAAACGCGAGATGGCAAAGATCACACGCGACACAGCCAGCGATAAACGAACACCCGAACAAACTCAGCTATTCAAAGACTACCCGAGCTTAAACGTCGACCGAGGCTCCGCATATCTTTATGATGGCCAGCGAATCAACGAATTCAATAAGAGGTATGACGACCAAAAAACTTCGATTGTTGCCAAGCGGCCTGGCGATAACTTCCTGGCACCTTTCTCAGAGGTTCCTAATCATAAACCGATCACATACCTGTTTTTCCGTGGTGACTACAATGCCCCCAAAGAACCCGTGGCTCCGGGGGGCTTGAGCATTCTCAATGAACAAGCCTTGATTCCAGAAGATGATCCGAGCGTCCCTACGACTGGTAGACGTCTCGCGCTTGCGAGGCACCTCACCAACAACTCTCATCCGCTTTTAACTCGAGCGATGGTAAATCAGATTTGGATGCACCATTTTGGACGGGGGCTCGTAGCTTCGCCTGGCGATTTTGGCCTTTTAGGCGAGCGACCATCGAATCCTCAACTTTTGGATTGGCTCGCTTCGGAACTTGTCGCTTCGGGTTGGAGTCGTAAGCACCTTCAACGACTTATCGTCACCTCGCGTGCCTATCAGCAGTCATCGCAACGCACCGCGCTACACCAGCAGGTTGATCCAGATAATCGCTTGCTGGCTCGTATGCCCGTTCGACGCTTGCAAGCAGAAACTATTCGCGATTCGATGCTGCAAGCTAGCGGCATGTTGGTGCGTTCCATGTACGGTCCGCCAGCCACCGTAAACCCTGATGATGTTGGTCAATTTATCATTGGCAAAGCAACTCGCGATGGGAATGGAATCTTGGTTGCCAAACACGAAGAGGTCGCCGATGCTTACAGACGCACACTCTACACGCAAGTGCGACGCTCGATGCCTCTGGGCATGCTGGAACCCTTTGATCCAGCCAATTTGAACCCAAACTGCGATCGCCGCAGCAACTCAACCGTGGCGACCCAATCATTGCTGCTGATGAACAATAGTAATGTGATACGACTGGCCGAACATTTTGCGAAACGTATTCAACGCGATGTCGGTGATGATCCAGCTCGTCAAGCTGAACATGCTTGGAAGCTGGCTTTCGGCAGTGCGCCAGCCCAGCAGCAACTTGAATCCACAGCGAATTGGCTAAGCGAATTAAGAAACTCATTAACCAAATCACCCGAAGGCTCGCCTAATCCTTCCGCGGGTACACTCGATGCTCCGCAAGCGGCCGAACAAGCTCTCGCGCTGTACTGTCAAGCGATTTTTTCCTCGAATCCTTTTCTTTATGTCGACTGAGGAGTGAACAGCATGTCGTATTCGCCCTGTTTTTCGCGTCGACATTTTTTGGCCCAGCAAGGTATCGCCGGAGCCACCTTGGCACTAGCCACTTTGTGCCAACAGGCTGAAGCAATCCCGCCGAAACCCATTACCACGCCAACCGAATTTGATTTGAAGGCGAAGCTACCTCACTATGCTCCACAAGCCAACGCGATGATTTCGATGTTCATGCAAGGTGGACCGTCGCACTTAGATCTCACCGATCGCAAGCATGAACTCGAGAAACGACACGGTCAAAATTATCCCGGCGATTTAAAATATGATAATGCGGCCGAGTCTTCTGCTAAGTTGTGGGCAGGACCATGGAAGTGGAAAAGATATGGCCAGTGCGGTATGGAGCTAAGCGAACTGGTTCCCAACCTCGGCTCGATCGCCGACGATATTACGCTCATCCGTTCGATGCATACCGGTGTTAATAATCATGGGCAATCGATCTATGCCTTACATCATGGTCGCATCAACGCTGGCCGGCCGGTCCTCGGATCATGGCTAACCTACGGGCTGGGGAGCGAAAGTCAACAACTCCCTGCATTTGTCGTGCTCACCGATCCCGGTGGATTGCCCGTACTTGGCACCGATTGCTGGTCCAATGGCTGGCTACCCTCGCTGTATCAAGGTACGGTCATTCGTCCGCAGGAACCGCGCATTCTCAATCTCGATCCGCCACCGAAACTGGCGGGAGTGCCGCAGCGAGCCTATCTCGAGTATCTGCAAAAGCTCAATAGCGAACATTTGGCAAATCGACCTTTTGAATCCGAGCTTTCCGCTCGCATGCAGACTTTCCAACTAGCTGAGGCAATGCAATCAGCAGCAAAAGAGGCTTTGGATATTGGCCGCGAGACCGCTGCCACGCATCGCCAATATGGTTTGGATCAAGATGCAACTCGCGAATATGGAACACGCTGTTTGATCGCGCGACGACTCGTCGAACGCGGTGTTCGTTTTGTACAGATCTACACATCGACACAACAATGGGACCACCACGGCAACATCACCGCTGCGTTACCCTCTTCTTGCAAAAAAATCGATCAACCTGCAGCGGCTCTGGTCAAAGATCTCAAGCAACGCGGTTTGCTAGACTCGACACTGGTTCACTGGGGTGGCGAAATGGGACGCCTACCCGTCATTCAAAATGAAAAAAATGTAGGCCGAGACCATAACACTTACGGCTTTAGCACCTGGCTCGCCGGTGGCGGAGTTCGCGAAGGAATGGTGTTTGGTGAGACGGATGACTTCGGCTACCAAGCGGTGAAAGATATCGTGAATCACTACGATTATCACGCCACTTTGCTGCATCTTTTCGGTTTGGATGCACAGAAACTCTCCTTTATTCGACCAGGTGGCAGCGGAACACTGCTGGATGGCCAACCGGGACGAATTGTAAAAGAAATATTGAAACGACCTGCCTAGCGGTCAAAGCCTCAATCCGTTACCTCATTTTGCCACAAATCGCTCTCCCCATCTTCCCAAAATGCCCTTCGCCGTTCAAACTTTTGCTAGGGTTGTTATCTCTTTTTGAATGGTTTCGGAGAGTTCGAGTGAGTATCACGTTTCGTATCGCAGCCTTGGCGGGTGATGGGATCGGTCCTGAGGTGATGAAAGAAGCCATCGCCGTTTTGCGAGCTGTAGAAAAGAAATTCTCGCTCTCGCTGCAAATCACCGAAGCGGCTGTTGGTTGGGCGGGTATCGATGCACACGGCACAGCTCTCTCAGAGAGCGTTCTTCAGCTTTGCAAAGATTCGCACGCTATTCTCTTCGGTTCAGTCGGTCTGCCAGATCGCGATAACACAGTCCCTAAAGACCAGAGACCCGAACGCGCCGCGCTCTTGCGTTTGCGAAAAGAATTTTCGCTTTACGCAAACTTGCGGCCCGTTCGTTTATACCCCGAACTCGTACATGCTTGCCCACTTCGAACGGAACGAATCGCCAAGGGAGTTGACGTTTTGGTCGTACGCGAATTGACTGGAGGCCTTTATTTTGGTCAACCCAAAGTAACAACTGAGTTACCGGATGGTCAAAAGAAAGCCGTCGACTCGATGGTTTATACAACCCATGAAGTGGAACGCATTGCTCATGTCGCTTTTCGCGCCGCCCGCCTACGACGAAAACTGGTCACCAGTACCGATAAAGCTAATGTGCTCGAATCGGGCATTCTGTGGCGCGATGTCGTCACCGAAATTGCCAAACAATATCCCGACGTTACTTTGGAACACATGCTTGCTGACAATGCTGCGATGCAGTTGATTCTCAACCCAGGTCGCTTCGATGTTTTGCTTTGTGAAAATACATTTGGCGATATGCTCAGTGATGAAGCGGCCGCTCTCGCTGGCTCGCTCGGTATGCTCCCCAGCGCTAGCCTAGGTGCAGCGACTGGAGCAGAAACAACCTTCGGTTTGTATGAACCCGCCGGTGGATCAGCACCGGATATTGCCGGTAAAGGCATCGCGAATCCGCTGGCTCAAATCTTATCGGCCGCTCTGCTATTACGATATAGTTTGGGACTCGATCGAGAAGCCGCAGCGGTCGAAGCGGCAATTGCCAAAGTCATTTCTGGTGGCAAACAAACACGCGATGTCTGTGCGCCGGATAATAAGTCGCCCGTAGGGACTCGCGAGATGGGACAAGCCATTTGCGATGCAATCTTAGCTTGATTTTTGCCTGGGGTGAGGAACGAGCATGAAGACGGTTCCCGAGTTTTGGTTTGAGCCTCACCCATGGATCAATGGCTCATGGCAACCAGGTACCGAACCTGTAACCGTCCTAAATCCAGCCAACGGCTCCACGTTAGCGACCGTCACCCGCGCGACAGTATCGCAGATCCATCAGGCCATCGATGGCGCAGCGCGCGTTTTTCCGCAATGGAAGCAACGATCAGCTGCCGAACGCGGCAATGTGCTTAAGCGTGTTGCGAGCCTGTTACTCGAACAAAAAGACCAACTGGCACGCCTGTTAACTGCCGAACAAGGAAAGCCTTACGCGCAAGCCCTTGCTGAAATCGAATACTCAGCCAGTTTCTTCCAATGGTTTGGCGAAGAAGCTCGTCGAGTCTATGGCCGAGTCGTACCACACCCAGAAGCGGACCGGGAATTCATCATCGAACAGAAACCGATCGGCGTGGCGGGCCTGATCACACCCTGGAACTTTCCACTGGCCCAAGCTGCCAAAAAACTTTCTGCCGCTCTTGCCGCGGGCTGCACGACCGTTTGGAAACCTGCGGAAGCGACCCCCTTAATTGCACTGGCGTGCGGCCCGCTATTTCGTGATGCGGGCGTTCCTGATGGCGTTATTCAAATCGTACCAGGCCAAGGTTCTGTGGTTGGCAATATCTTCGCCGATCACCCTGCCATCCGCGTTCTCAGTTTGACCGGTTCAACTTCGACCGGAAGTTCGTTGATGGCGGCCGCCGCTCGCGGTATTAAACGCGTTTCGTTGGAACTGGGGGGTAATGCTCCCTTCATTGTACTCCCAGATGCAGATCTTCCATTTGCTGCTGAACAACTTTGCCGACTCAAACTCTTTGTATCGGGCCAAGTCTGTGTCACCGCGAACCGCATCTTCGTGCATCGCGATATCGCTGCAACCTTCATCGATCTGGTCGCTGCGCAACTTAGTACAGCTCGCATTGGTAATGGTCTCTGCGATGGAGTCGATGCTGGCCCGTTGATTCACCGACAAGCCTGCGGCGATGTCCGTTTATTGGTAGACCAGTCGATCCAAGCCGGTGCGCAATGCTTGGTGAGCAATCGAAGCTTCGAAAAAGATCCTGATTACGCAGCAGGAGCTTTTTTTCCACCCACGTTACTCACGCAGGTGAAAGATTCGATGCCGATCGCCCAGCAAGAGATCTTTGGTCCGGTGATTCCTGTGCTGGAGTACGATGATTTCGCAGATGTTATTCGGCGAGCCAACGAGACGCCCTTTGGTTTAGCAGGCTATGTATTTGGTGGGGATCTGTCACGCTGTCGAGCTATTGCCAATGGGCTCGAAGTCGGTATCGTCGGAGTCAACGAATGGCGTCCGTTGAAAGCCGAAATACCTTTCGGCGGTGTAAAGCAGAGCGGCATTGGTGCTGAAGGTGGCGAGGAAGGTATTCGCGAATTTTTGGATACCCAAGTCGTTTCTCTCCCCAAACCTAGATATTAAGATAAGAGCTGTTTCTTTTTGAGTCGTCCATCGACTCCCGGAGTCTCCATAATGCGTCCCAGCCAACTTGAAACGATGCTGCGACGTATCATTCAACGCGGCCAAGTGATGACCGCCCGCGCTCAACTGCTTGCCTACGATGCCGATGCATTGGGTTATAAATCGTTCCCTCCCGATGCCGTAGTGATTCCAGCGTCCTGCGACGAATTGATCGAATTATTGAAACATGCACCTCAGTTCGACGTACCGATCGTACTGCGCGGCGCGGGAACATCGCTATCCGGAGGACCAGTAGCCGCTCAGGGTGGCATCGTGGTGCATACCAGCGCGCTAAGGAAAATCCGTCACCTGGACCCCGGTAGCATGTGGTGTGAGGTGGAGTGCAGTTGCACGCTGAAGCAACTCGATGAAGCATTACTTCCCCACGGACTGTTCTACCCCCCCGATCCTTCGAGCGGACCGGTGTGTACTATCGGCGGCAACGTGGCAATGAATGCTGGTGGAGCTCATTGTTTTCGTTTCGGTGTGACGAGCAATTACATATTAGGGGTCGAAGCGGTGATGCGCGATGGCTCGGTGCATCGCTTCGGTGGTCCTGCCGGTGGCCGCGGTGCCTATCGCGAAGATTGGAAGCGATTGATGATCGGATCGGAGGGAACCTTAGCTGCCTTCACACGCGTGTGGTTGCGTTTGCTGCCGCGACCCGAGAAAGAGTGGACCTTCCAAGCTTCCTTCGCCACACTCGCCAGTGCCGAACGAGCCATCCATGCATTAGTCGCGCATTCTTCGTATCCTGTCGCGATCGAGTTGATGGATCCACGCTTCGTGTCGCTGGTCGAAAACAGTCCCATGGCCGCTGGTTTACCACAAGATAAATTCCTGATGGTGACGGAAATCGATGGTCCCAGTGCGTTGGTCGATCACCGCGTTGAACAAGTCAAACAGTTACTGGCGGAGGCTGGTGCGGAAGGAATTTTATATAGTGATAATGCGGAGCGACGAAAGAAACTCTGGAAAGCGCGAAAAGCCGCTGGAGGTTTGATGGGACAGTTAAGCCCCGATCTAGTCGTGCAGGATGCCGTAATTCCGAAGCGTTCGCTGGCTGATGTACTGGAGATGATTTATCGCGAAGCAGATGCTGTTTCGATACCCGTCGTCAATGTGTTTCATGCGGGCGATGGTAATTTGCATCCAAATTTCATGTTTGATTCCCGCAACCAGCAGCAGATGCAACAGGTGGAAGCGATCTCGAAACGACTGATGCGCAAAGTGATTGAAGTTGGAGGAACCCTCTCCGGCGAACATGGGATCGGCAATGATAAAACCTCCTATATGCCCTTAGTCTTCGGGCCACATGCCACTCGCTTGCAGTTGACTACCGCTACCACATTTGATCCAAAACACCAATTGAATCCGTTGAAAATGTTCGCCCAACGCGAATTTGCCCACGCCCCGATCCATGCACCCGAATTCTATCATCCCGAGCCACCCGTAGATCGCGAGCGACTTTTTGAACCCTTCTTCGATTCGGTCGACGGAATTGCGTTATGCGATGCATCGGCGACTTGGGCGGAGATTCAAAACTTGGGTGCTTCTCAGCGACTACGTTTTCCATTGGTCCTCGATCCGCAGGCCAATTTAATCGACCATCTTCGCAGCAGTTCCTATGCGCCGGCGTCCTCTCGCTTCGGACCTTTTTGCGATAATATCCTGGGTATGAATTGGCGATTACCCTCTGGGATTTTAGTGCGAATCGGCGAGCGTGTTGCCAAGACGACAACAGGTTACGACTTGCTCCGCTTTTTATTGCAAGCGCGTGGAAACTTGGGTCGCCCCGAGCAATTCGTTGTTCGCTATCGCTCGGCTCATGGTGAGTATTTCCAATGTGATCTAGCGGGAGACAGAACGTCACTTGCTGAATTCGGTGATAATCTTAGTCATAGTTGCTGGATTCACTGGTTCGATTCAGTGGACATGTTGTACGATCCATTGAACCATTCGTGGAATTTGCGATTGCTATGGAATGCACCTGCGGATGAATGGTTGATTGCTGAAGCTTATGTACTGGAGCAGTGTAAGCGACTGCGGCTGAGCAGCAAATCCGCCAGGGTTCCAGGTCCGCCGAGTGATGGGCTTCCCGATCTAATGTTCAAAACCACCCCTGCACACGGCCGAGAGATTGCGAGTCACTTGGCTGTCAAGTCATCTATCAAGGTGAGCGTTGCCTGCTATACCGGTGCTCTGCATTTTTATGGGGAAGATCGCGATCTCTTGGAACGACTGGCTACGAACTATCGAGCGGACATTGTGGAAAGGGGAGGGGAATTGCATTCGCGGCATTGGGATGTCCCACCCTCGCTGGAAACAGAACGCAATTGGATCAATCTCCTGACCGCCGCTTTTCATCAGCAGGAAATTGTGGAACATGTCTGAGCCTTCGGAAGCTGCATCGAAACAATCAGGTGCTCCCGCACACAAGCCACTCGCTGAGTTGCTGACCAATTGCGTGCACTGCGGACTTTGTCTGGATGTTTGTCCAACCTATAAATTGACTGGTGACGAAAACAATTCACCACGTGGACGCCTGCGTTTGTGGCGCAAGGAGGCAGAAGGGGTATTGAACATGGATCCCCTGGTTGAACACTACACTGCGGAGTGTGTCAGTTGCTTAGCATGTGAACCTGCATGTCCTGCGAATGTTCCGTATGGCACGATATTGGAGACAGTGCGTCATGAGCAAATGGCAGCAGGTCGAGCGCGACCGAAATGGTTTCTGAAGTTGGCTGCACGCCTGGTCCATTCGCCGCAGTTGTTTCAGTGGCTCGCACTGCCGGGTCGCTTCTTGCGGCGCATCGGGTTGATGCGACATCCGCTGTTGTTTCCAGGTCGACCTGCGACCTGGCAGAGCACTGCGGCGTATGCGCGACACTTGATGCTTGAGCGTCGTCCGACCGGTCCACATGTTGCACTGCTCACGGGCTGCTTGATGGAAGGAATGTTCCGCGAACTCAATTTTGCAACAGTGCGTGTGTTGATTGCCAATAATGTGCGAGTTACGGTTCCGGAGTCGCAGGGATGTTGTGGGGCGTTTCCAGAGCATCTTGGCTTGGCCGATCTGGATGCATTGCAAGGCCGCAATCAACATGCGTTCGGTTCCGAAAAATTTGATGCGGTCTTATCGAGCTCTTCGGGCTGTGGTTTAGCTTTGAGCAAAACATTGGCGGGTCGTGTGCCGGTGATCGATGTGCTGCAGTTTTTGAGTCAACTCGATTTGAAACCGCGGTCGATACGCGATGAACGTGCGAAGCTGTATGTTGATTTGCCCTGCCATTTGATCCATGGACAGCGTGTGGCGGGTATTCCCGAATCGATCTTGAATGCGACCGGATATCGTTGGGAGCTGGCACCGCTGGCAACCGAATGCTGCGGATCGGGTGGTACATATAATTTGCAGAAGCCTGAGAATTCGCGTCAAATATTAGCGCGTAAAGCTGCATTCCTGGAAACTGCTGAGGGAGATCCGTTGATTTTGGGGACATCGAATCATGTTTGCATGATGCAATGGTATTCCGCTCGGACGCTGGGCCTAGTATCTCGCCGTTTTGAAGTCCGTCACATCATTCAGTTGCTGGATGAGGCTCACCTACAGGAATAGTGGACTAGGTTGCCTGCGATTTTGACTCCCTATCGTGGCCTTCCTATTCTTTGTCGCCTGTGGTCCGTTTAGAACTTTGGTCTTGCCAGCCTTTTTCATCACCAGAATCTGCTATCATGTAAGGGTTGCAAGCTGCCCTCCAACAGGAATAAATCATGAATATATTTCGTGTTCTCTTCACCTTTGTGCTCGTTTGTTTTGTGCTTTCTCATGGGCTCAGCTTGCCCTTATCGGCCGCTGATTTTGATATGTCCGTGACGCCAGACGATATTCGTTTAGGGAAGCGGGTGTCAGGTGCAGAAATATCGGGTGAGCAATTTAAGAATCGAGTGGTTTTGGTTGAGTTTTGGGGAGTCAATTGTCCTCCTTGCTTGGTGAGCATGCCCAAATTGGAGCAGTTGCATAAAGAACTTGGACCTATGGGATTGATGATTGTCGGTATTCACGCTCAAGGTGGCGCTGCGGAAGCGATCGAAGAGTCCGTTCAAAAATTGGGGGTTACGTTTCCAATTGTTGAGAGAGCCGACTTGAGCAAAGGGAGCGATTTCTCGGGCATACCTCATTGCATGTTGTTTGATCACGAGGGTAAGTGTCTTTTTCGTGGCTCGCCGTTCGATGTGGAAGCTGTCTTGCGACAAGCCGTTTTGCAAGCACCTCCGATGATATTGGAAGGCCGCAAGTTAGAAAAGTTGACACCCTTCAATGAGCAGTTGCGCAACGAGAGCGCTTTTGCTAGTGCTCTTCGGAAAGCACAGGGCTTAGTGGATTCTAAGGATTCACAGACGGCCGAAGAGGCCGAGTATGTGGTGAAGCAATTGACCGCTTATGGAGAGAAGTTATTTGAGATGGCTCGCGACGGAGCGGTGGATGATCCGGTGGGTGCCGTAAATGTGATGAAGCGTGTGGCGACGATTTATCGCGGACATGATATTGGCAAGAAGGCAGCCGACTTGCAGAAAGAGTGGAAGAAAGACGATG
>JBIKMB010000022.1:0-48902 GCA_044359485.1 Pirellulaceae bacterium
GACTGGCTGCTTTGCGAGCTTCGGTGAGCAATGTATCGGGATCATTGCGACTGGGGTTCGCAATCTTGAGGGCAACTAAGCGCAGAAGCTGTGTATCCACGGCGCGATAAACCGTACCGAATCCACCCGAGCCTAAGACTCCCTCAATGCGAAAGCGATTGACGATCACAGTGCCGTTGGCAAGTGTCTCTGAGGCATGAGAATCCCAAGTGGCGGTGAGCCAGCGCATCCGCTTGAGCTTATTGATTTGCTGAGTCACAACCTGCTCTAGTTCAGGATGTTCCAAGCATATCTCTTTGGGAGTCAGGCTGAGCCCCATTTCGACACTATCTTCCCATTTCGTAACGAGGTCGGCGATCAGATCTGAGGTTTCATTGGTCATTTTGTGAGTCCTCCCGGATTGAATCTGCCAGCAACAATCTCGCTTGCGTCCATCTGCGTTTGAGCGTTGCTAAACTGATCCCCAGTACCTCTGCGGCATCGATTTGAGTCAAACCGTTGTACCACAACTGCTCTACAACCAATTTGAGTTCATTTGGCAACGCATCAACACTTTCGTGAAACGATTCCCATTCCACTAGCTTGGCTGGCTCTTCAGGGTGAGCAGTGCCGGTCAGGATTTTTCCTGAGTCGCTGTGGTGATTGGCTGCCAGTCCCTCGGGTCCATAAAAATGACGAGTAAGATCGATCAACTCACGTCGGACTTGCGTGGCTGCCAGGCCAAAATACTGCTCCGGTGTTTCAGGCTTAACACTGCTGAGAGCTTTGTAGAGCCTCAAGGTAGCTGCCTGGAGTACCTCGTCGGTGTCGGACCAGCGTTTCAATCTTGGGTAATTCTTTAACATTCTGCTGGCCAGCCTACGAAGCCGCTCGCAGGTCAGATCCAGCAGAGCCGCTTTGGCAACCTCGGAACTATCCTGCAATTCAACAAGCAGTTTATGTATATCGGTTTGTGATGGCATGCATCCATTCTACTGGTCGCGATTTGGACTTCGACTGTTCTTTCAGTTCGAGTCGCAGAGTAAATCCACTTTTTTCCGCTGGTGACCGTAGTCGATCCTTCTGTCTTGGGAAAGCGGAAATTGCTCAGAAAATGGCTCAAAAAAAATATTGAGCTACTTAGCGGTTGGCCTCCGCTAAGACAAAATGGAGTTCTATTTCGATTCGAAATCCCAAAAACAATGGGCCGGTTACATAGTACAACAGCCCCTTCTGTTATATGAGAAACAACCAAAATGGCAAAATGGTTTATAAATCAGAGTGGCCAGCAGAACGGGCCATTCGAGTCAGCGCAGTTAAAGCAATTTGCACATGAAGGAAAAATCAAACCCAATGATTTAGTTCGACGAGAGGATCAAACATCGTGGAGCAAGGCATCCGCTGTCAAAGGTCTGTTCAATTCTCCTGTTATGAATGAGACAGCACCTCAAACTTTGCAATCATCACCACAATCGGACTCTAGCACACTATCGCCATCGCCAGCAGAAACTTCTTCTTTGCTTATCTCAGAAGAGCAAATATCCCTTTCGAAGCTCTTGCTTGCTGCAATCGTCAGCTCTTTATTCATAACGGCAATCTGTTCGCCATGGTTTTCAGTCGACGAAGACGGCGTGCCCACTCTATCGTTCGCAAACCTGACGACCGGACTAGCGACTCTCATCTACGCTGTTGCGGACGTCGTACTGCTGTTTGTTTCGTGGCGGTCGCTTCCAACATCCAAACGCCCCTTCGGCGCGCACCCCGCCGTGATTGCAGGGACTACCCTTATTCCTCTGCTGAGCTATGCAGCCTACTTTCTTGCCTATGGGAAACTCGGCAATTTATGGCTCGACGAAAATGATCGGGTACCGAGACTAGCTGGCCGAAAAGACTTGCGACCGCTCCGCTGGATAGGTAACCTGCTTGCAGGTTGGCTCGTGTTCGGGTGGTTGATGTCCTGGGCCGATGCAACAGGTTTCGATATGTCTTGGTGGGCCGACTCATTTGCGGAAATGGGAGGCAAGAGTAAGCCCAACGATCTCACTCAGTACCTATCGCTCGAAGCGATTTATACGATTCTGCTCTCTTTTTGGTATATCAGCTTCTATTATCCCCAAATACTGATTTGGACTGAACTTCACCGCAGCGACACTCAACTCCCAGTAATGTCATCATACACTAGCGCGGATAAACAAGGGGATACCCAACAGACTGCAACTCGTTTGTCTGTACCAGTCCAAAAAGTAAGACTTTTCCTTGTCTCATCATTGATCGGCACCCTCTGCTTCGCGGCCATCTATTTTGGTTTCCAAAAATTGAATGAGTGGAGCAATGATTCTTCTGACCAAACCGTTCCAGCGCCTGCTGGAGATAGCTCTACGGCTGACACAACACCCCCAAGCCAAGAGCCTTTTTCGCTTGCCAAAGGCTGTGTAGATCTGGATCTTTTCCTTGAAGAAATGGAACGCAGTGAGTCGTTTGAATTGACAACTCCCAAAGGGGGTGAGCCAATCGAAGGTTCACGCTACCGATCGCTGAACGATTTGACGCAGGAGAAATGTAGATTGCACATCGGAAGTACCAGAGGAAGCTGGAACGAAGGCAAACTGTCGGCGTTCATCGCATTCACTGATACCAACACCGTCGCCCTTGTGATAGCCGAGTCTGTGTTTGACACAGACCTGCCCAATGATAGAGAAAATAATCTTGATACCTTTTTTTCTTTTATTTCGTCAATGCTTCCAGAAGCGGACGCTCGATCCATGTTTGGCGACAATACCTTGAGGCTTTTTCGGGGAGAAATCGTTGACGCCACTCATGGCAAAGTCACATTATCTATTTCCTACGACATAAGGGCAAAACTAGCGAGAGTTTGCGTGGTAGATAACTGCATAAACAGCAGTAAGAATATGCCCGAAGATCGAAAGGATGAGGGTCAGACCTCCAGTGTCTTAGGTGATCAAGCAAGTACGTCGAAGGTACAATCCAGTAGACCATCTCCCTCAAATGATTTACCAAAAGCTATGTTGTACTTGCCGTGTGATTCTGTTCCAGCCAATGTTAGTTTTAGAATAAAAGGGGGGAGCTATTCCGCAGGAAAAGTGGGAATTGGAGTGCAGTATTCAGGAAATGAAGTTTCCGAAATTGATGCGAATTTACCCCTGGGAAACAACCCGCGCACACTTGCACTATGGATTAAATGCGACAAAACGTATATCGACGCGGGATGTCATGTCATCAATTTTGGCACTTTCGAAACCGCAAAGTCTTATGGCATCCTGGCGATAAACGAAAAATGGCGTTTTTTTGACCAAAATGGCGGTTTGGCTACAGATCGTTCCATCGACACCAATTGGCATCACCACGCCATTACCTACGATGGTAATAAGCTAATCTACTATCTTGATGGAAAAAAAGTTGCTGATACAGAAAAGAAATTCAACACCAGTAGCAGTCCTTTGCGAATCGGCGGTCTTCGAAATCCAAGAGACAATTTCGTGGGTATGCTCGATGAAATTTATATATTCGATGTTGCCCTCACCGAACCTCAAATTCAAAAGTTATTCAATCTGTTAGGACCGATAAACCAAGCTTCCAACGAGCAAGGGAGGAAGACACAAACCGCAGGAACACAGCAAGCCGGAACGATCGACCTGATCACACGGATCGACCCCTTGCAGCATTCGATCAGAGGACTGTGGAAGAAATCCGATGGTGTGCTATCTGTCATTTCACCGAATGATGCTAACGAAGCAGCAGGAGCAGCTTTGCGCATCGAGTATCGACCCACAGCTGCCTACTTGCTCACACTGCGAGCGAAGAAAAACAGAGGTGGTGGAATCATTGTACCTTTTGTTTATCAGGGTAAACAATTCGGCGCCTATCTTTCCGCGGGCTGGCGGGGCAGCAAGATCCCAAATGTTACCCCGGAGCCTCATTTCGACGAAGACTTCTTTCCAACGCCCGATTGGCACACGGTGACTATCGAAGTTGGACCTGACCGCATTCGATGCGTAGGTGACAGTGGCGCCACGCTGGAATGGAAAGCAGACTACGCTTCAGTCCGTGGGAGGCCCTTTGATATTCCCGATGCCTCTAGTCTGTATCTTAAGGCCTGGGGCGAATTTGAAATCGACACTCTAACGATCCGCGAAGAGCGGTAGGCAGCGACAAGCAATAAGCAAAAGCCTCTATTCGTTGTCAGCTCGATGTAAAAACTTGAAATGTTTGAAACGTTGAGTCACGTTGCAAGGTGTTTGCGGAAATATTGGAAACAGACAATGCGATATGTGGGGCGTTTGCCAGGAGAATTCAACTCTTGGCATATCCCCAATCGCAGTCGGTATGAATGAATTGCGGTTTTAGATTCTCACTGAGGACCTAACTATGGTGACGTGGTACATAAAACGAAACGATAAGCAAGCAGGGCCCCTTGAGACCGCCAAAATTAAGCAACTTGCTCTTGATGGCCAAATCAAGCCCAGCGATCTAATCCGCCGCAGTGATCAAGAAACTTGGCATGAAGCGAAATCCGTCAAAGGGCTACTGATCCCAGATGCGACGTCGACTGTAACTCAACCACCCCAGTTGCCCGAACAACCAAACCAAGAACCTCCACCACTGCCGGCAGCAAAGCCTGGAGTGGCTACATTTCCTTGGTATCACCCTTTGTCTCTCGTCATTTACGCTCTTTGTTTTGGTGGAATTCTTTTTTTTGCTCAACAACGGCAAGCTAATCGGGAAAGTATCAGAAAGGCAAGAAATCAAGTTGCAGCGGAAAGCCAAAGCAGAGAGACAGCGGATGATGATGGTGCACCATCGCCTTCGCAAGACGAAACAGGAGAGAACCTCGATTCCAATTTGCCCGCAAACCATCCCACAAAAGTGTTCACTCGAACGGAACTAGAATCCATTTGGGGTGACAGGCGGCTTTTGGCGGTGTGTGATATGGGGTACCTAACACCGAGTAAACTTGCATCCTACTTGAAATTGAAAGCAGGCATGGAGGGCGATTGGAGGGATGACAATAGCAGTACTATCGCAAATATGTACATGCTTTTGCTTATCCCATCGAATAAATGGCCGGACGCCTCACGGAGAATTGGACTATCGAGGAACGAGTATATGGCGGTTACGAAATGGACCCTACTTTCCGCGGGCGTTGACGAAGAAGACTATGAAGCGAAACTTCAAGAGATGACAGGCAGCACCCTGCAAGAATATCCGATGTTTACCAGATGAGCTGACGGACCGTGGTACATTTTTTCCACAAGGGATTCCGCCCTCGTCCAGCACAGCATAGGCTTCTGGGCTGTTAACCTGTGCTTTGCAAGACGGCCGGTAGGGGTGCGGTCGCATGAATCGCCCGAAACATTGACGCGGAGGACTCCCTACCGAAACGCTTCTGTGTTCTCCGCACCAGCGGATAACCGAGTCGTGTCATGATGTGGTTTGGTTTGGAAAATGCCAAAATGTCGTAATAGACGCGATCGCTACTTCGATCCCATTCCAGCAAGAAACGCTCTTCACCTTTCTCCACATGTCCCGGCAGCGTTCCATAGGCAAAACCGAACCTTGCGATCGGCCCAGTCTCATTCACCGTGTAGATGATTCGACACGAATTGAGCCACCACACGCCGGCAGCCCAGCCCAGAATAGCCACGATTTGTCCCGTTTCCAGCGGAGTTTCGGTGGACCAGACATCGACCCACCCCAGCCGAAACTGCTGCCAACGCCGCAAGGCGGCCTTCGCCGCATCATACACGCCTTGACCCGCTCCAAGTTCGATTCGAGTGCGATCTACCTTATATCCCGCTGGCGGCAACGTAGCGGTCGCCCCCACTTCGGCATAAGTGAAGCCCAACGCTCCCTGAGTTGCCAAAAATCGGCCCGAAATCTCGGAACTTGGCTTTTGAAGGTAAAAATTTCGCATAATGGCTTCAACCTGCGGCCGAGCATGCCTCTCATCGCAAGAAACGTTAAAATGCTCACCTCTGAATCATAGATAAGAGTCAAACCGCTGACCATTCGGGATGTTAACCTCAACTTAGGCAACCTCCGCTCGGGCGGCCTCAACTTAAGCAGATCGATGAGATGCAAACCAATCAGCCCGAAAATTCCCAGGACCAGCCTAAACCAACCGTCCTGCTTACGGGAGCCTCTGGCTACGTCGGGGGGCGACTACTGCCCCTGCTGGAAAAGCAGCACCTACAGTTACGCTGCTTGGTCCGTAACCCCGAAAAATTGCGCCCCCTTGTAGGTAGTTCAACCGAAGTGGTTCAGGGTGACGTCTTGGAACCAGCCACCCTGACGGTCGCCCTAAAGGGCGTTCACACAGCCTATTACTTAGTGCATCTGATGTCAGGCTCGGTAGACTTTGAGCATGATGATCGGCGAGCCGCCCAAAACTTCGCTGATGCTGCCAAGCGATCCGGAGTGCAGCGGATCATCTATCTTGGTGGCCTTGGCGATGATGCCGATCCCAAACTTTCGCCCCACCTCCGCAGTCGTCACGAAGTGGGTGAGATTTTAAGGAAATCGGGTATCGAGACGATTGAGTTTCGAGCAGGCATGGTCATCGGAGCTGGCAGTCTTTCCTATCAGTTGATGAAATCATTAACAGATCGCTTGCCGGTCATGCTCTGTCCTCGCTGGTTAACCACTCTCACTCAGCCTATCTCCATTGATGACGTGTTGGCTTATTTACTCGCAGCGTACAACCAACCGCCCGGCACCAGTCGTATTTTTGAGATCGGCAGTCCCGATGTAGTCACTTACGGCGACTTGATACAAGAGTACGCGCGACAGCAGGGCTTGCGACGGAGGCTGATCTTCGTCCCAATCTTAACTCCTTACCTCTCAGGCTTGTGGCTAGCCCTAGTGACGCCTGCCACCTACGAAGTCGGCCGACATTTGATCGAAGGACTGAAAAACCCGACTGTGGTCAGGGACAACAAAGCCTTGGAAGCTTTTCCGATCCGGCCGATGGGAGTCAAAGAGTCTATCCGGCTGGCTCGGACCAATACGCCGCTGAAAGCCTAACGTACCCTCCCAGTCGCCATTTATCAAAAGCTGTCTGCTTTCCCGCACTTTTCTCGCCGCTCTGGTTCAGTGAAAAAATGATTTGTGCCGCACCAAAGATTTGCGGCCAGGCTGAGCATCGTGTATTCTACTGATAGAACGCTTTCTACAGGTAGAACGAACGACTCCCGCGACTAGGGTCCCTCCTAGATGATCACCGATGCAAAATCCAGCTCTGATGATGATATTTCCTCTCCAGGCTCCGCTCCGGCACTCGATCGAGCGCTCGATATTCTGGAGCGGCTCAGTACTTCCCGCGCCGGTCTGACGCTTTCCGAACTTAGCGAACAGCTTCAACTTCCGAAGAATTCTGTTTTTCGAATTACTCAAACCTTACTTGCTCGCGGATATTTAGAGCGAAACTCAGAATCACTCGCATTTCAACTCACTGGACGTTTGCTGAAACTAGCCCTGCCTCGTTGGAATGGCTACAGTTTGCCAGCCCTCTCGCGCAGTTCGATGATCGCGCTGCGCGACAAAACACGAGAAACCGTACAACTCGGTGTACTCAGCGGACTGGAAGGGGTAATTATTGATCAAGTGGAAGGGCTTGAACCACTCCGGATTGCTGTTGACCTTGGGCTCCGGTTTGCCTTGCACAACAACGCTCCCGGAAAACTATTTCTCGCCTTTTTGCCTTCTGAACAGCGTGCGGCGGCCCTAGCAAAATTGAAAATGCCAGCCTCCACTTCGCGTACGATCACCACCAAGAAAGAACTCCTTTTGGAATGCGAACGCATCGTAGAACAGGGCTATGCCACCGATTTTGCCGAATCGGATGAAGGCATCCATTGTATCGCTGGTCCCATTGTTGATGCCGCTCAAAACGTTGTAGGCGCCATATGGGTTTCCGGACCGTCCAAGCGATTGCCCAAAAGTAGTTTTCGCGAACTGGGTGTCGAAGTCTGCGAAGCTTCCGAACGCATCTCGCGGACCCTCGGAGAATTAGGATGAGAAGCCCATACTCGATGTTGCCTCTATGCCTCGCGGCACTCATAACCCTCACAGTTCAGGGACAACCATTCGCCCTCACCCCAGCGGGATCGAAGGATGAGCCTCGACAGTTGATCACAAAGTACTGCATGGATTGCCATGATGCTTCGACGAAAGAAGGGGGACTCGATCTGGCTGCACTGCTGAACCAGCAACCTTTCGACGGTACGCTTGCGTTTGAGAATCTTATAACCAGGCGCATGCCTCCACCGGACGCTGACCAGCCATCCACGACCGAAAGAGATGTTCTTTTGCAATGGTTGGCTCAGCAATCTGCTCAACAACCCACGGCTTCTTACCGACGAATCAGTCGACATGAATTTGTTCACAGTCTGAACGATCTGCTCGATGTTCGTTTGGATATCACAGGCGAAATCCCCGAAGATCGCGGCACGAATCGCTTCGATTCCGATCGACGCATCCGGCTCTCCAGAGAACAACTCGATGCCTACTTCCAAGCGGCAGATGACATTCTCGAGTTCGCTTTACCCAAACATGGCTTTCCTACGGAACAGTCCTGGACGACCCGCACCATCAAGGATAGTCATGAAACCTATAACATTTATGTGCGTCCCTATAATCAAGGTTTACTTTTCTCCTGGACCCGTGCCAATAACGGGAACAGCTACTCTTATTTTTACGATCACTTCGAACCCCCGGTGCGCGGATGGTATGAACTGACCTTCGACGCAGCCAAGGTGGGCGACTTTCCGGGCGATGTGAGTCTTCTGGTTTACGCAGGCAAATACTATTACGCCGACGATCGCCCTCAGCCTCAGCGTTTACTGGGTGTAATTTCACTGGCCAATCAGGAAATCAAGTCCTATACCCTGGAAGGTTTTCTACACCCCGGCGAAAACGTATCGGTTCATTGCTACTCGAAGCATACTTGGCGACAACAAGGAGGAGAACAAGGTGCCTATATCGAGCGTCTTCAAGTTCGAGGGCCTGTTCTTCCGACTTGGCCACCGAATTCCATGCGTGAGATTTTCGCCGGACTTCCCATCCAGGCACCTGCGCGCAACACGCAAAAGGTCGAGATCGCAACAACCGCACTTCAACGAATCGGCGGTAGTGTTACGGTAAGCAGCTTTCAAGTGGGCATGGAAAAGGAGAAAATGCTCGATCGCGCTAGCCAAACGTTTTGGCACACTCGGTTCACGCCAGATGTTGCCAAACCACCACACTTTGTCATTGTCGAAAATCCAAACTATCATCCCATTGCCGGCCTTTCCTACTCAACTTGGACAGGTGGCAATGGGAATGGGCAAGTCAAAGCGTATTCGGTCTCATTATCGGACGACGGCAAACAATGGAGTCAACCGGTCGCGCAGGGGAAACTGGAAGTGATGCATGCTGCCGAACAAGAGATCTATTTTCCAGAGAAAACCAATAAAAGATTAATACGATTTCTTATCACCGAGGCGATCGAACTCGATGGAAAGTCATTAGCGTCCATCGGCGGTTTAGATGTCATTCTTGACGCTCCGGCCAGTGCTTCCGAGCCTGCAAACTCCAAGCTGAACATTGTAGTCGCAGCCGCGTCTGAAGAAAATTTGAAACGCGTCCTTCGCCGCTTTGCTCAGCGCGCCTTCACCACCGACGTATCCGATGTAGAACTCGAACCTTATTTCCAAGTCAGTCTCGCTACCTATCGCGAACAGAGTCATTTTCTGGAGGCCACTCGGGCGGGGCTCAAGTCCATCCTGTGTTCGCATCGATTTCTGTTAGCCCCCGGGGTTCACAGCAATCCTTCCTATCGTACTGCCGCCGACCTGGCTCGCTGTCTATGGCTGTCAGTACCAGACGCCAAACTCATGGAAATTGCAAAATCCGATGGCTTAAATACCCACACATTACCGGGAGAGATTCAGCGTATGCTCGAAGATCCTCGGGCGAAGCGAATGATCCATTCATTCAGCGATCAATGGCTCAATCTGAAAGGCTTCAACAAAGTGAACCCTTCGCTTAAGTTGTACCCTGAATACAACGAACTGTTGAACTATTATTTGCCTCTGGAAACCGAGGAATACCTCTACCACGCTATCCGCAATAATCTACCTGTCTCTCGTTTGATCGACTCCGATTTTTCCATCTTGAATCAGCGTTTAGCCGAGCACTACGAGATCGATGGAATCGTTGGCCAAGAATTGCGTCCTGTTCCGTTACCGAAGGATAGCCCTCGCGGTGGTTTGCTGACGATGGGGAGTATTCTAAAAGTGACATCGGATGGATTTCAGACTTCCCCGATCCTTCGCGGTGCATGGATTTCGAAAAATATTGCAGGCAACACACTCTCACCTCCTCCACCTAATGTGAAAGCGATCGAGCCAAACAGCAATAAAGCAACTTCACTAAAAGAACAGATCGAAGAGCATAAGCAGGGTACCGCTTGCTACGCGTGTCATAAAAGTATCGATCCCTATGGATTTGCGCTGGAGAACTTTGACGCTTCGGGCCAATGGCGGACCAAGTATCGCACCGAAGTCCCGCACCAAGGAACTTTTTCATACAAACGGGAAGGCTATTTCGAAATTTTGGGCGACATTGACGCATCGGGTGAGATAGGAGACTCAAAATTTCAGGACGTCAGAGAGCTCAAGAAAATACTCCTCTCCGATCACCAAAAAATCGCCTATAATTTCGCGAGAAAATTCTTCGAATACACCAACGGTTATGAGCCATCGCTGAAACAACGAATCGATCTCTATGCAATGATTGAAGAGCAACCGGAAGATTGTCGTCTAAAGGATCTCATCACTCGCATTATCATTTACTCGACCTTGAGGAGCCAACCATGACTCGGCGCCATGCTACAAATGCCTTAGGGTTGGAATCGGTATGTGAGAAAAACCTACGCCCTGACCCGCTTCGCCGCAAGCTTCTTCAGTTTGGCTTAGCCTTACCGCTTGCGCTCGAGATATTGTCGATGAGAAAGTCGCAGCTAAAAGCGGAAGAAAACCGGCAAACTCCTCCTCGAAGAATTTTGTTCATCTGCAATTCGCTCGGATTCCATGCCCCCTATTTTTTCCCGAGAAAATCAGGGGATTTAGCCACTTCGCCCTATCTCCGCGATATGCGTTCGCTAGGAAAGCTAACGGTTTTCAACCATCTGTTTCATCCTGGTATGGAAACCAGCAATCATGATTCTGAGAAATCCTTTCTTACAGGTACCGCGAATCCGGAAGCTTCCAATTTTGTAAATGGTATCTCTTTAGATCAAGTACTTGTCCAATCCCTCGGAAACGAAACTCGTTTTCCGTTTTTAAGTTTTAGCATTTACAATCGCGGCTGGGGCTGCAGTTGGAATGATCGTGGTGTTGCGATTCCGCCGATGCATGATGAGGAAAAGATTTTTGAAATGCTTTTTGGCGCCGAGGATCTTCAAGCTAAGAAACAGCAGTTGGCTACAGATAGGCGAATCCTTGAGGCGTTACAACGAGATCTGGATGGGCTGCGCGCGACCGCAAGTGACAGTGAAAAAATAGAAACCTACACCCGTGTGATCCGCGAACTCAGTACGCAACTGCAACGAGAAATGTACTGGCTCAATACCCAAAAGCCCGTTGTTAATAAGGCGCTTAGCACCGATAGAGAATTCGAGTTTTCCACCAAAATCAGCAATCTGTTTGAACTGACCAAACTCGCTTTCCGTTCCGATTCGACAAGAGTGATCACTTTATCAATGGATTGGATCTACGGTGCAATCAAGGTTCCAGGTGCCACGGGTGGTTGGCATACCCTGTCACACCATGGAGGCGATCCCAATGTTCTCTCGAGCCTCAGTTGTGTCGAAAGGGATATCCTCAAACATTTTGACCAATTCCTTTGGGATTTGGAGCATACCCCAGAGGGAAACGGCAGCTTGCTGGACCACACCACTGTGGTGCTGGGAAGCAACTTCGGCAATTCTTCGGACCACACATGCAACAACCTACCCATCTTGGTTGCAGGGGGTGGCTATCGACATCAGGGGTATCGTGAATTAGAGAGACCAACACCCCTTTGTAATCTTTATCTGGAATTGCTTCACAAGCATGATATCGATATCGGCCGATTCGGTAGCAGTCAAAAAGACCTGGGATTGCTGTAAGCCATGATGTATGTGAGCAATCGAGTTTCCGTATGCTCGCGTTCATTTCCCCAATAAGGGAAACTGTTGCATCTGCTAAAAGTTCATTCTATCCTGAACCAGATTTTTGGATTCGTTCGGGCCGTTTTCGACCCGGACGCCTAGGCCAGTAACAAGAAGTTCTTCAGAATTTTTAAATATAATGCTTCATCCAGCAGTGGAGATTTAATGATGCGGACTCTTCGAAGAGAGACGATCTACGTTGGGATGATCCTTTTGCTGCTAGGTGGTTTTTCGGTGAAACCTTTGGCATATTGTCAAGATGTCGATTTATCGGAAAAGGTACAAGCCCGTCAAACACTGCGCACGCCAGCGGAAGATGAATTGCTCTACGAACTCGAGAAAGATTTCGTGGAGCTGCTCAAGAAATCGAAAAATTTCGAGGTATTGCTGGACGCCGAACGTTTGCTTGAGTCCACCGATGACGGTGCCAATTGGACAAATTATTCGTCGGCCACACGGATCCTTCGACAAACTCGGGATATCGCAGCTATACCTCTGTTGCTTCGGTACATTGTACTGCACAGCCGACATGGTAACGCTCATATTCGACTGCCAGAGTACGTTCACACCATCTCCATTATCGCTGGGAAGGATTTGACATCGCTACTAAAGTCTCTGACATCAGAGCCCTCTCATGAAGAGTCGATACGAACCAAAGTACAGGAACTTTGCGACAACTGGTGGTCGAAAGCCAAGTTGACTTTGTCGATCGACTCCGAACAAATGAGCCCTGAGCAACTTCGTATCGTTGCCGCAAAACTTCTTGAAAGCGTGCGGTCTGCGACTGATTTTTCTGGAGCCGGTGGCAAGAGCGATTCGGCCTATGGTGCCTACCACAACGTATATTATCGACTGAGTGATAGCCCGTATGGTCCTCCCGAAATATCACCTCTCCACCCTTCCATGTTGCCAATGCTCCTTGCTCCCAGCGGGTTCCTTGCTCCCAGCGGGTTCCTTGCTCCCAGCGGGTTCCTTGCTCCCAGCGGGTTCCTTGCTCCCAGCGGGTATCCGACGGACCAATCACCCCAAGGCTCGCATACGAACAATCGATTTCCGTTCGAAGCTGTGATTGTCTTGCGCGAAATTGCCAAGAATGGTGGGCATGAAGAGATTAAATCTATTGTGCAAGACGACAACCAGAATTCAACGGTCCACTTGATCTGTTTGCTGGCGCTGTATCGTGCGGGCTACCCTTACGATACCGAAAAGATGTTGCTTTTGCTGACCAAGGAAACCGATCTGGAAAGGAGGCTTATCGCTTTGCTGTCGTTGCGATGGGGCGACGAGCGGGCGACGGCCGCATTGCTGACATATTTAGACGATGCCAACATCGAAATTGCAACGGCCGCCGCTTGCGCCCTGGTAGACGCTCGTCCTCCCGAAGCCGCACCAAAGTTAAAAAAATTGCTCGATCGCAACTTCGAGGAAGCTCCTTTGATGCTTTTTTCGACTATAGCTTCATTCGACTCGCGCGAGACGAGGGCTATCATCAAGGATGTATTGATCGAAGCGCTCGAAGGCAAAAAAAATAGCCAGCACCTGTACCGTTTGCTAGATGCTTTTGCCGACGCCTGGAAGATTCCTCGCGAAGTTTATACAGAGCCGAACGGCACGCGAGATGATAACTACGCGCGTCAAGCGCGGCTCGCTTTAAACTACGGCCTAGAGCAAGAGAAAAAACAGCAAGCCGATTTTGAGCGATTAACGGCCGTTACGGAAAGTATGCGGATCCAATTGAAAGTTGCCACAGACATTCAGAAACTGCGGCGCGATGAATACAAAAGACTTTTAGCCCTTCAAGGTGACGATGTTGTATCTTCACAGGAGAGTCAGCGGGCTCAAGAGCAACTTCAAGCTGCCTCTGCTGAAGTCGAATCCCTTCGCAGCGCGCTGCGCGAAAAGGAATCGCTTCTGAATTCATTCGACCACCATCGAAACAATCCCAACTAGCGCATTTCATCTTCTCCGGTTTACGAATATCATGGAAACCGCGGCTAACACCGGGGCGGAAGATGCGTGTCGGTTAGGCCCTTAGTCCTCTGCCGACCGTCGCATTTTCAGATATGTGGGGCAGGGGAACTTTTCCAAAGAAGGGAACTTTTCAGAAAAAAAGTTTTTGTTGCTAACATCGCCCCTTCGTCTACGGCATTAGCTCTTATGACGACCCATCGAGAATCGGAACTACGCGAACGAATGACCCGCCACTGGTTGGCAGCCGAACATGCGATTCGGGCCTACATTGCAGGTGCGGTTCGTTCATTTTCTGATCGAGAAGATCTTTTACAGCAAGTTGCATTGACGGTCGCTCGACGGTTTGAAGAATTTGACGAACAGCGTCCTTTCCTGGCATGGGCACTGTGGATAGCCAAGTCTCGAGTCATTGATTTCTATCGCAGCCAGGGACGGCGTCCCCAGTTTCTGAGCGATGTTTTTCTCGAAAAATACGCGGACGCACTGGCGGAACGCCAGGAGGCGTTACCCGCTTGTCGCGAAGCACTCGAACATTGCCTGGAGCAATTGCCTGACCGATCGCAAAAGCTGATCCGTTTGCGATATTATGAGGGTTTAAAGATGGATCAAATCGCCGAGACGGTGCGTTCCACGCCCGCTTCGATTCGGGTCACGATACATCGAATACGCGATGTTTTATCGGATTGTATCCAACGAAGATTGGCATCGGAGGCTGTGGAATGATTCCCGATACTCTCAGAATGCAAATCGATCAGTGGCTTGATGGTGATTTGTCACTGGCAGAGGAAGCTCTACTCAAGGAACAACTTGAAACTCTGCCAGAGGCAGTAGAGTTTTTCAGCGATCGAGCGCTGTTGCATTCGATGCTCAGCAAATCGGCTCTGATCGCTTTTCCGGAATTGGACGTTCTGCTAGAGACTTCCGTCTCCGGTGTGCCTGCGGACACACCGCTGATCCCGGCGAGAGGTGGGATCATACCAACATGGTTATGGGCCCCTTTCGCCACGGCGATATGCTTGCTGTTGATCTCACTGTTCTTTCTGCCAACCGTATTCGCCAACCCTGCGGGCTTGGTGCGTAAAACGCTTGCCGAATACCGCTCGACCATCGATCGCTGCTATATCGTTAAGGTCGAGGGAGAAGGGAGACTGCGGCGAAGTCGACTGAAGGGAAGAATAGTTCCTACGGATTCAAAACTTTGGGTACGTGGCAAAAGTTTTGTGCAGATCTTTGATTCGTCAGACAATACACTGATCTGGGGACGAGATGAGCAAGGCTCGGTTTGGTTCACTATCGCCGGAAAATCCGCTGCGGTCTTTGAAGCCGATCGAGTCCCAGATGCGTTGCAAGAATTATGCGATCTTCGCACCCTCGATATGGCAACACTGCTCGAATCTTTACTTCGAGATTACCAACTTGAATATGCAGAGCGCATCGATGGCATTCATACTATTATCGCAAACCCACTAGCCAAGGTAAGCCACACGAAATATGGCACGGTTGAAATTGAAATCGATGCACCGTCGCGTTTGGTCCGGCGAGTAACCTTGGATAGGCTTAAAGAAGATCGTGTTGTCGCTGTTATCAGTTTCTCTCTAGACGATATCCAGCTACGCGAAGCCACTTTCTACGATGTGCAAACACATTTGGCAGGTAATGCAGATTTATTGGGAGAGGGCTCCAGACTCGGCGATCGGCTCGAACTACTGAAAGAGTTTTTGCAGAAATTAAGATCGCCCCAGTCTGCAAAAAATAATGGCGTATCGGAACAGGTGAAATGAAATCGCCGCTTTTGATTGACGTAACCAGGTTTAGCATTTTTTTACGATCGGATATCGGGGTTTTAGGACCGAAGAAAAGTCGTTGTTTTGTGAGCAGTCCCAACAGAACTTTGACAAAAGTACTGCATTAAAGGATCGCCCTGAAGTTGCTTATCTCCTTTTCGATCGATTCGACTCAAACAAGATGACCTATTGAATGAGAGGAAATACAAGAGACTCTCCATAAGGCGAGAGCAGTTAAGTAATGCAGGCAGAACATCGGCGGCGGAGACTTCAGCCTATTATCTAAAACGTCCTTTCAATGGTAAGAATTTTATGCCTTTCATGATTCGCTATTTGATCTTTTGTTTCAGCTTATCGCTTATAGAGCTTCATGCAGTCGCACAAAATACTCCAACGCGAGGAGGTGCCGCTGACAAATCGCTTGTTAAGCGCTTTGATACCAATGGCGATGGTCAAATCGATGATAACGAACGTCGTGCCGTTCGCGAAAAAATGAAGCAAATGCAAAACAAACCGGGCGCGATGACGCCTTCGAACGAGCCGGAACGAATCGGCAATCGAATCATAACCGAAATGCAGTACGCTTCGAGCGACGGGAAAATGATTCCCTGTGTTCTCTCCATGCCTGATGGACAAGGGCTGTTTCCAATTCTTATCACGATCCATGGTGGTCAGGGGAATCGCGACTTCGGCTACATTCGCACCATGGCTGCCCCCAATCATCTTTCTCCAACGATTGCAGCCTTTAACGAACAACCCTGGGCAATCCTTGCCATCAGTTATCGCGCAGGCAATGGAGCCCTGTTCGGCATGGAACAAGATGATGTTGTGGCCGGGATCCGGTTTGCTAAAACCCTTGCAAAAATTGATTCCAATCGCGTGGGCGTGGTGGGAGGAAGTCACGGCGGTCACTTAGCCTTGGTTGCCGCAGAAAAGATGGGACATGAATTTCTCTGCATCGCCGTAGGTTCACCTTGGATGACCGACCCCGTGGTTTATATGACAGGCGACCCGACCAAGCCACCTCTATCCAAAGTCCCAGAAAAAGCACGCGAGGATTTGCTGCTCAATGGACGGCGCATTTTGAATGGCATGAAAATGGGCCGTCGCATGTCTGACGACGAAATCAAGAACTTTATTGCAGAGCATTCAATCGAAGCCAATGCCGATAAGATCGTCATTCCAACTTTGTTCGTCACCAGTCGCGGCGATGACCAGGCACCACACGCTCTCATCGAACCGATGATCGAACGCATGAAGTCTGCTAAAAAAGATGTCAAAGTTTATACAGCCGAAAAGAGTCCACATGGTTTCTATTGGGCTCGTACGGTCAGTGCGGCTCGAGATTTGCGAGGCGAAAAATCAGCCCAGGAGGCGGAAGAAGAATGGATCGCCCGCAGAACGATCATCGAGTTTTTCACGACACAGTTTGCACGCCAGGATGCCAAGACAACTCCTACTTCTACCGATACATCTTCCAAACCGTCGGTTGCCCCACCACAGCAAAACACCATTCCCAATGGCGACAATCCCAAGATGCAAGTTGCTCAGGATTCGCCCCGAAAATCTGGCGAATCAAATAGCAACAATATTCGAGGCGCTGGCAATACGCGAGGCGCTCGCGGACTCGGCGGTGCTGATTTTCAGTCGCTGGCAGGAGACTCTGGCAAGATAACTCGAGATGGTTTCAAGAAGCAACTCAGCGGATCGGCCGCTTTTTCGAGCCGCCCCGAACTGGCCGATCGATTGTTTGATCGACTAGATGCCGATGGCGATGACTCACTTACGGAGACTGAATACAGTGGATTCAACGATTTGAAGAGTCAGCTCGGACGCAGGGGACAAAGTGCCTCTGCAGTACCGTCAGGTCGCGGTGGAAATCGCCCCGGTCGCGGTGCAGACCTCACGCCCGCGCCGAAGCCACCTGCACCAAACGCTGCGAACAAAAGCCCAGATCAGTCGCCGACCCGAGATCGTTCTGCTACGAACATTAAAAAAACCTCTCCTCTCCGAATAGCGCAGGGTGAATTGGTGGGTTTGCAAGTTGGAGAAGTCCGAGTCTTTCGAGGAATACCTTATGCCGCCCCTCCCACCGGAGACCGCCGCTGGCAAGCGCCAAATTCTCCCCAAACCTGGGACGGCATACGAGAGGCGACTCAGTTCGGTTCTCCCGCGCTGCAAGGCGAAACGTTCACACCACGCAGCGATCAAAGCGAAGATTGTCTCTTTCTCAATGTTTGGACGCCTAGCAATGCTACGGCAGACTCCAGATTACCTGTGATGGTATGGATTCATGGTGGTGCCTTTATTCAAGGTTCAGGAGCCCAACCGCGCTATGACGGTACCGAGCTAGCCAAACGCGGAGCCGTTGTTATTTCGATCAATTATCGGCTCGGACCACTCGGCTTGTTCGCTCATCCAGCATTGACCGCAGAGAGCCAACCCGATGAACCACTGGGAAACTATTGTTTGCTCGATATGATGGCCGCACTTCGCTGGACGCGAGATAACATTGCCGCCTTTGGTGGTGATCCCAGCAATATCACCATCTCAGGCTCATCCGCTGGAGGCACAAGCTGCTTGTTCTTGATGGGCATTCCAAAGGCTCATGAGCTATTTCATAAAGCAATCATCCACAGTAGCGGTGGCATTCAGAATATTCAAACTCTCTCCGAAGCAGAAGCTGCAGGTCTGCGTTTGGCCGAACGACTTGAGCTAGGTACACGAGTGACCAGCGCAGACCTGCGGCAGACTTCGGCGAATGATATAGCTGTAGGAATCGGCATGATTCGCGAATTAAATCTCCCCGTTAAACCAATCATCGACGGTCGTTTGGTCATGGCCAGTCCGGCGGAGACATTCGCGCAAGGCAAACAAGCTAAAATCCCCGTCTTGATCGGAGCAGCCAACGGAGAATCAGGCGCAAGACAATTGGGAGATGAAGTGTCAACGGGTGGAGCCTTCGGTTTCCAACGCAACCTCGCCGATGATATGGTTCGCAGCGGACAATCCGTGTGGATGTTTCAATTGACGTATGTCCCTCCTCAAGCCCGATCGAGCCGCATAGCGGCAATGCATGGCGAAAGCGTCGCATACGCCTTTGGAACAATCGGTCAGTCCGTGGCCGCACAATATGGCTTTCGAAATGAACAAGTCGCCAATAATGCGACGCGATCACGTCGTGGCGGAGGAAACCGACCATATGGCAGCGGACGCGAGGATGACTCGCAAACCGTCGAGGATTCCGAGCAGGGTCGCAAAATCAGCGAGGCAATGATGGAGTATTGGATCGCTTTCATGCGCGACGGAAAACCGAGCAGCGAGAAATTGCCCGTTTGGCCACAGCACAATCCCCAATCGCCCAAAACCATGGTCTTTGGCAATGAAGGACTTTCGGCGAAGTAGCCAGGTTGAACCGAACTCAGTTATCAACGATTTGTGGCGGCGTATGCTGAATCTTTTTCGATAAATAAAACCCTGAGTCTCTTGAAGCGGAGCCTGTTGCTGGATATCAAGAGCCTATCCCAATGACCGTGGCGCACGCTAAGCGGCTGATGGAGTTGTGGCGAGTCTATGAGCCCGTTCTGAAGAAACGTGGCTAACGCTAAGCGGTTAATGGAGTTCGGGCGAACTTATAGGCCCAAGCGAAAATATTTCGATCCGCGAGAAACCATTTCCATGATAGAGCCATCGAGCCGTGACAAACTAAAACTCGCAGGTTTGAGGCTCGGACTATTCGCTGCATCGCTGTGGCTGGTGTTTATCGCGGACTGGCTCTTGCCCATCGATTTCAATCAATGGGGAATTGTTCCTCGGCGACTGGACGGGCTCTGGGGAATTCTGTTTTCGCCATTTTTGCATGCGAATCTGGGCCATCTCTTGAGCAATTTCCTGCCACTAGTTGTCTTGCTTGCGCTGTTATTGATCACGCAGCGCGGCGGGTGGTGGATCGTCCTGCAAATCATTCTATCCGGCGGACTGCTCCTGTGGATCTTTGGACGCTCCGCGATGCACGTCGGCGCCAGCGGACTGATCTATGGACTGATTGCTTACTTGATGGCTGCCGGATTTCGCCAGGGAAGAGTCGTACCGGCGCTCGCTGCCCTTGTTGTTGGTTTTCTGTACGGCGGGACGCTCTTGTCTGGCATCTTGCCGACGGTGGGTGAGCAAGTCTCGTGGGATGGTCATCTAACTGGCGCCATCGCCGGAGGTATACTCGGTTATTTTTCAGCTTCGCCAAGCACTCCGATGGCCGTTGAACATGACATCGGCGCATAATCATCAGAGTCACTTGCCGTTATGCGACAAGCACTCGTTCCCTCGGTTTTAGGTACCCCTGCCCAAGCGGCGCTTTTATCGTGATGCGACTTCAGTGTGTCGAAATTTCAGTTTGCAGCTTTCCAGCCGTCTTTCCATCTTAGGGCACAGCGAATTCACTACACAGCGAATTTACTACACAGCGATTTTACTGCGCAGCGAATTCACTGCGCAGCGACTGGTTGAAGGCTTCTCTTGAGTTCGTGGCGTACGATAGGTCGCCGCCTCGAGCAACGGTTCTGCTGAACGCATCTCTTAGCTTTGAAAAACCGCGGTGTGAGATTTCGTAAGCCCATAAAAAGACTCGGCAACGATCTGAGCTTTCGGGAACATCTCACCGAGTTCCTGGCGCGACAGAAGCCTTATTTCGTCTACCCATTTTATAGCTTCGTTTCGGTCCTTCGCGCGCGGGTACGATGCCAAAGACATCTGGCGATGAATCCAGATTTTGGCTTCCCTGGGCATGAACTGAAAGAAGGGAAATTGAACGTGCGGTTCGATGGGGAAGAAGCGATTGGGCGTTTGAATGACATAATTTTTCCCCACGCGTCGAACCTCACTTGCCATACGACGCTGGTCGTCTTTCGTACCTACATGCTCAATCACGGAATTCGAAAAGACAATATCAAAACTTTGATCTTCAAATTGCGATAGATCGCGCGCATCGCCGACGAGGCACTGAACATTTGGAAGAAATTCATCAGCAAATATATTGAGGATTGTTAAAGACAAATCTTCGCGATCAACCATGTCCATCGTCTGCCAAAAATCTATGGTTCCACCCACATCCAGCACTTTGACGGGCTTGGGCAATCGCTCATAGATATCCATAAAGTAGCCAAAGCGTTTTCGTCGCAATTGAAAACGAAGCGAATCGGTTTGTCGATAATCGGCGATGGAAAGTCCCATTACAGTCCTCTACAAAATCTTTGGCGGTTGGAGTCGAAATGAACTAGATAAAAACTTCAGAATTGTCGTGAGTTTGTCCTACTTTTACATCATCGCAACGAATCACTTAGGTTCTGTTTATTACCGAACTTTCATGTTTTCGGGATTAGCTTTCTGGATCGGTTGGTGGCGTTAACTTCTCTAGAGCATCGTTGCTCAAGATGAAGCGCCTACAGTTGTGTTCTCTCGAGATGTATCACTGCATTGCTTCCCGCAGCAGACTTCGAGCGATCGATCGGTCGAATCCCAGGGGGTGGTATTTTTATTGAGCACGGTCACTTCGGGGCGCAGTAAATGCACGTAAGCGAAGGTGGTCAAAAGGGGCGATGGACAGGCTAGTAGGCAGCGTGACAACCATTCGTGGATGCGGCACAATGGCGGCAAGCGATCCAAATAACCGGCGCCGAATGCAACCTTTCCGCTGTGGCCGAAGAAAGCTGCGTATTCCTCGACATGAAAGCCTAGTTTTTGGAATTTTCCAATTTGCCGCGAGGAAGGACCTCGGCACCAACTGTACTTTGCTGGAAACTTACCGTGGTTTCCTTCTTTTTGACGGTAGGGCTGAAGCCATAATAATAATTTCTCTGAAAAACTTTCCGACAAAAGTCGATTCAGCACGAAGGGAGGCGCATAGAGGGTTGGAAATAAATGTAACGCTCTTCCACCTTCAGCTAACAAGTTGTAGATACCGCGATGAAAGGCCTCGCCATCCGCGACATGCTCTGCGCACCAGAAACTGAAGATCAAGTCGAACGGGCCTTCGACACCATGGTTGGCCTGCGTTATGTCCGCACAGACTTTCCTATATTCATTGGGCGCTTTGGCAAGTTCCTCCTGCGAAACATCCACTACGGTATATTCTATTCCTAAGCGTTCGACCAAATCGATCGGTAAAGCGGGGTTGGCACCTCCACCGATTTCGCAAACTCGACCACCCGATACCGATTCTGCAAGTCGAACCAGAGTTTCGCGGAACTGATCGTCGGCTTCATTGGAAAGGGCATAGCGAACGGTCATGAACATATTTTCCTGATAAAGCATGGCTGAATCGAAGCGTTGCTAAAATCTAGTTCCTACCGCTAGTAACCCTGGAATTGGCGAGAGGAAATAGACCGACAGGTTCCTAGATTTTGCAGGATTATGTCGATTGACTCGATTGTGACGTCATTTACCCCACGTTCGACCTACTCTCAGCAGTTGAATCGTCCCACGAGTTGCCCTATGATTCGACCGAAAAGCCCAACCTTTGTCCTAAGCATTAACTTTTGGAATTTTTCGTGGTTTCTCGCCGAATCTTTTTGCTCAACAGCCTATTAGGAACCGTGGTCGCCATGAACGGGAAAGCCCCTCTTCGGGATTGGAACTCCATCTCTTCCATCCTTGAAAAAGCTGTAGCGGAAAAAACAATTCGCGCTGCATCGATATCGATGCGCATCGATGGCGAAACGTTTGAAAGGCAATATGCATCCGCCCGCTCAAATCGCGCGGCCTTCTTGCTAGGATCGATTACCAAGCCCATGGCAATTGCTGCTGTAATGACACTCTATGATCAAGGTGACCTTGGTCTCGAGGACCCGGTTGTGAAGTATCTGCCCGATTTTCGAGGCGAGATGCGCGAACAAGTGACCATCAAGCATTTGCTTACGCATACCTCAGGCCTGCCAGACCAACTCCCCGATAATGATCACTGGCGGCGCTCGCATGCAGACCTAAAACAATTTTCCACTCAAGCTCATCTTTTGCGTCCTCGCTTCCAACCCGGTAGTCGATATGAGTATTCGAGTATGGGTATTTTGCTGGCCTGCGAAATCGCCAGCCGACTGACCCAACAGAGCATTCCTGACATCGTGGAGGCGAAGGTTCTGCGACCATTGCAAATGACGCACTCATGTTTGGGTAGCAAAAAATTGGACCCAGCGGATATCATTTCCGTACAAACCGAGTATGCGGCTCCCGAAGCAGGTGGTGGAGACCCTACGGCCAAGAATTGGGATTGGAATAGCGACTATTGGCGGCAGCTCGGGGCACCGTGGGGTGGAATGCATGCCTCTGCGCGAGATGTTGCCTTGTTTCTAGAAACATTTCTGCGCCATGATGGAAAAATTCTCCGCCCCGAAACCAGTCGGATGATGATTCGCAATCACAATCCGGAACACTTACCATCCCGCGGGCTGGGCTTCGATGTGGGGCTTGAAGAAATTGGATTCGCCCCGGGAAATTCTATTTTTGGACATACTGGTTCGACGGGAACGCTGGCTTGGGCTGACCCGCAGAATAATCGCGTTTGTGTTATCCTAACCTCGCTTCCGGGGGCAGCGATGAAAGATCATCCGCGTTTATTGACCTCACAAGCTTTTTCAAAGCTGAAATAGCTCGTATCGCCATCAAAGACTCTGCCAGGGCTCACATCTCAAGAGACAACCGCGAGCTCAGCTTGTGCACATGACTACTGTTGGTTGGATTTTTGCCATGAAGATTGAAAATGATTGGGAACGACAAACAATTGCATCCATTCGGAGATGCGCATTCGAAGCATCCGCTGCGGATCGTTCCATAAATCGATGATGCGTTCGACATGATCTGCGGGTAAATGCCCCTGCGCGCTGGCGAGAAACTTTTCGATCAGTAGAGGAAAGGCTTCTTTTCGCCTCCTTCGATGTCCAATAGGATATTCCACTTCGACACTGTCGGTACGAGTACCATCGCGAAATAGAATTTCAATCCGATTGCCAATGGATCGTTTGTCTGCATCTAAATACTCACGAGTGAAACGAATATCCTCGATAACTTGCATTTTCTGCCGGAGCGCATCGATGCGCGGATCGGCAGCAAAATGCCCTTCATAGTATTCCGCCTTTAAGTCTCCATGAAGCAGTGAGACTGCGACGATATATTGGATGCAATGGTCGCGATCGGCGGGATTATGGAGTGGACCTGTCTTATCGATAATGCGAACTGCCGATTCTTGAGTATGGATTTGTATCGATTCGATCGCATCGATGCGACTGAAAACTTGAGGATGCAAGGCGATGGCAGCTTCCGCTGCAGTCTGGGCATGAAACTCTGCCGGGAATGATACCTTAAAGAGAATATTCTCCATGGTGTAACAGTCTAAGGGCTGAAACAGCTCGATCGACTTGCCACGCATCAAAACATCCTGAAATCCCCAGCGTTCGGCGGTCAATGCCGACGGATATCCCATTTCTCCCGTCATGGTCCAAAGGGCCAGTTGTACGCCGCGGCGCGTGGCATCGCCCGCTGCCCAACTCTTGCGCGATCCGGTGTTCGGTGCATGGCGATAGAGCCTCAACGCTCCTCCATCGGTCCAAGCTTGCGATATCGCGCTGGCGATTCGTTGCGAGTTTCCTCCCAGCATCGCACAAGCCATCGCCGTGGACGCGACACGCACCAAGAGCACATGATCGAGTCCCACGCGATTAAAGCTGTTGGTTAGTGCTAAAACACCCTGAATCTCGTAGGCTTGGATCGCCACCCGCAAAACATCTTGAACCGTCCAGGTGGAGCGTGCCCCCCAGGGATTCGTAGTGGACCGATCCAAATAGTCCGCCAGTGCCAGAATCGCACCGAAGTTGTCGGATGGATGTCCCCATTCGGCCGCTAACCAAGTGTCGTTAAAATCAAGCCACCGGACGAGCGCACCGATATTGAACGCTGCTTGGACCGGATCGAGTTCCCAATTGGTCCCTGGCACACGGGCTCCCGGAGAGAGTATCGCTCCTGGCACCGAGGGCCCAAGCAATTTAGTGCATGCGGGATAGTCGAGCGCCAACAATCCACATCCAAGGCTATCAAGCAAAGCATAGCGAGCGGTTTCGATCGCTTCTTCACTCGGCTTCCAAGAAGTTTTTGCCGCATAATCGGCCAGACTCGCAATCACAGCATCGAAAGGTCGCGGAGCCGCAGCGGAAGAAAAATCATGTGTTGAAGCCATGGGATGCCAAAGTTGCTTGGAGGAAAGAAACAGATAAGCCCCGATACCGTACCATGTCGAAGAACGCAACAATACATAATGCCGTTCGCATCAACGCAGATATCCTAGAACCCGTAACTCGAAACGCAGGTATCCTTCAAATAGTAATGTAACTCATCTAGAGGTGGCTGTAAGGCATGCTTGGAAAACTGGTGGCGGATTTGCTACACTCTAGAAGCAAAGTGTCTATATGAAAACGATGAGTCGCTGAGGTGTTAGCCGCGTTTTTCGGATAGGCTCCAAGTTTGCATGCTACATTTTAAAGCGAGCAGGTTTTTAGGACATAACGTACGGTTTATATTTCATGAAACGAGATGCACGGAAGTGGATTGCGGGCGGTTGGCGCGTCTAACCTTCGGAACCCCGACTCGTCAACTCTTCGGATACCCTAGTGAGATGATTGATTCACCTGGCCAGAGATTTCGCCAAGCATTGGACGAGGAGCGTCCGCTGCAAATCGTCGGTGCGATTCATCCGCTCTCTGCGCTGCTAGCGGAGCAGGCAGGTTTTCGGGCAATCTATTTGTCTGGGGCAGGGGTGGCCAACGCGTCTCATGCATTGCCCGATTTGGGAATTACACATCTAGAAGATGTGGTGGAAGACGCGCGGCGCATCACGGCAGCTTGCCGTTTACCTCTGCTGGTAGACATCGATACCGGCTGGGGTACTTCGGAAACCATTCGGCGAACTATTTTCGAATTAGAGCGGATTGGTGTGGCAGCGGTACATATGGAAGATCAGGTTGCGGCTAAGCGTTGCGGGCATCGCCCTGGTAAGGAATTGGTCGATACCGCCGAAATGGTCGCGCGAGTGCGAGCCGCCGTGGAAGCGCGTAGCGATCATGATTTTGTCCTTATGGCTCGAACCGATGCAGCCGCAGTTGAAGGATTATCTGCCGCGATCACGCGAGCGAACGCTTATGTAGAGGCTGGGGCCGACATGATCTTTGCCGAAGCCTTGACCAGCCTCGAGCAGTATCGAGAGTTTGCCTCACAAGTGCCTGTGCCGATCCTGGCCAACTTGACCGAGTTCGGCAAAACACCTACCCTTGCCCTCGCCGACCTCGCAGACACCGGCGTGCGCATGGCTCTCTATCCGCTCACTGCTTTTCGAGCGATGAATCGCGCAGCCACGAACGCATATCGGGCTATTCGACGCGACGGTAATCAGGCATCGATCCTTGGCGAACTGCAAACTCGCGAAGAGCTTTATCAACTTTTAAATTACTACGACGCGGAACAACGTATCGACTCGGAGAAAAAACGGCTATGAGTCATGCACCCAACCGACCAGCTAGCGGCGCATCGACGTTGCGAGCAGGACTCGACGGCGTCCTGGCAGGCGAAACGCGGCTTAGCACCGTTGGTGTGGCCGGCGTTGGGTTGACCTATCTCGGTTATGCCATTGAAGATCTCGCCGAACATGCGACCTTCGAGGAAGTTGCCTACTTGTTGCTGTATGGAGAATTGCCTACAACTTCCCAGCTACAAACATTCCGAGGCCGCATCGTTGCGAATCGAACTATTCCTGCTGAACTAACCCGAGTCTTGGAACAAATCCCAGGTACAGCCCATCCGATGGACGTTCTAAGAACAGCCGCGTCGATGCTTGGAACCCTGGAACCCGAACTTGGTCCGCACGATGCGCTCCGCGTCAGCGAGCGTTTACTTGGGATCATGCCTTCGGTGCTGCTCTATTGGTATCGATTCCATCAATGCGGTGAACGTCTCGATCCGATGGTGGGGGGCGAATCGATCGCCGAACATTTCCTCTGGCTGCTCCACGGTCGTCCACCGGAAACGCTGCACGTCCGCGCTATGGACGTATCGCTGATCTTGTACGCCGAACACGAATGGAATGCTTCTACCTTTACCGCTCGTGTTGTAGCATCGACACTATCCGATTTTTTCTCCGCGATCACAGCTGCGATCGGCGCTTTGCGAGGACCATTACACGGAGGAGCCAATGAAGCGGCCATGGACTTGATCGATTCCATGCGCGACCCCCAAGATGCCGAGACTCGGTTGCTTGAAATGCTCGCTAGAAAAGAAAAGATTATGGGCTTTGGACATCGAGTCTACAAATCGTGCGATCCTCGCTCGGACATTATTCAGGTTTGGTCGCGTCGACTTTGCGAAGCGACGGATTTAATGAACTTGTACGACATCTCTGAAAGAATCGAGTCGGTAATGCGGCGCGAAAAGAAAATGTTTCCTAATCTCGATTTCTACAGCGCTTCGATGTACCGAAGCCTCGATATCCCGACTCCCATATTCACCCCAATATTTGTCCTGTCGCGTATCTCCGGTTGGTCCGCTCACATCCTTGAACAACGTGCCAACAATCGTTTGATTCGGCCGTTAGCTGCCTACGTCGGACCCGCTCCCCGATCATGGCAACCCATCGATCTGCGAACCTAACCCTTACACTATTTCCTCGCACCGGTTCTATACACCGGCTGAATGAATATCTTTGGATTCTCTAGCAACATCGACAGGCCGCAACATCGACCCATGCCATACGGATCGAACCCCAAAAAGATACCAATCAATGACGCAAAACGATTGCTGTACGCCTGCGAGCCCATGCGAGAAACGCGTTGCCCAAATTACCGCTCACCCCGATAAGCGGACCACCCTATCCTCTACCGGTAACAGCTACCAAACTTTTAAATGGCCAGCTATCATGATGCCCGCTTCTTCCTAGCCAACTTCTTCAGGGCCAGTTGCTGTAGGGGCTAAGCAGGCCAATACGCAAACACGGAAACCCCGGAAAACAGCTAAAAACCCACCCCCATCTCGCCCCGGTAAGCCGTTTTACCGGCGCGACGTCAGCGCTCAGCTCGTACTCCAAGCCAATATCAGCTTCCAAGCGAAAAATTTTAAAAAACGCGACCAATGATCCCATTTTCTGGGCCGATCACTTTGGCAGATCGATTTGTCGAAACGCCGTATTTGGTGAACGCCAAGAAAAAGCCATCGAAATGGGTACCTTGGGATTAGTGGCATGACTGAACGTTGGATCCATAAAAAGCTCGAAAATTCAGCCTGGCTCTGCTTCCTCGGTTGCATTCTGACGCTTGTGGTCTCGCAATCGCTTTCCTCATCCTTCTGGAGTTCGGTGCTTGTTCTTCTCGCCGTACTGCTGGGAGTTCTCTGTGGCGGTCTATACGCCGCATCCGCCCGCCCCGAAGATTCGTAATCTACCACGAAAAACCTGCCAACACGCTCTCGCGAGCCCGCAATTCTTGTACTGTATTGCCAATACAATGATACAGATTACTGCATTGCTCGATCTCTACTAATGGAATGTGTCGCCCCTCGTTCCGCACTGAAGCCAATCCAACAAAAATCTTTTCCTCCCTTTTCAAATCGAGTTGGGGATCGCCACGATGAAGCAATCGATCGCGCTAAAAGGATCTCACTTTTTAACCTCGCCTTATCGAAAACTTAAACATTACATAATGATGGGGCTTGCACTGGCATCGCTGATATGCCTCGATACGATTCCGCTGCAGCTCGGACAGGCGCAAGAGCAACAGGCAGTTCCAGCGGAGAAGTCTTCCGTAGAAACCTCAGTGTCACTTCCCTTTGATCGAGCCCAGTATCTATCGCCTGAAAATTGATTTTCAAATCCTACCGATTCGATTTCATTCACAATCGCTGAGCATTCCGCAGGGGACAGAAACGATTCTAAAACTTGTACTTTGTAGGAATTCATAAGGATCACCCAAATTTAGTGTCTTCGATTTTTAATTCTCCCCTTGGATTCAGCGGCTTATTCTTACCAAACGATCTTGTCTTAGAGATTTCTCTTTCTCCAAAAAAGGGGAGGTTTCGCAAGGCTTTATTTCCATTTTCGCGATGCGCAACAGCGTCTACGGTTCATGACAGCACTCACTTGGAGTGCGTTCAGTCACTGCAGCTTACAAATCGGTAAACAAAGCCCCACAGAATCGAATACTTTAATGGAATCGATTCATCGATTGGTACAATGCACATGCCGGATGCAAATCATGTTAAAATCAACCGACGAGTCCATGGCTTTGTTCGCTAGCTAAATTATGGTGGTTTATGCGGATTCAATGGTGAAATCTCATACCGCGATTATTCCGAAGAATATCCTCCGATTACCTGCATCTCAGAGGTCTCAGGATCCTGTTTCAGCGGCCCTATTGGAAGCCGCATCAAAAGATGTTGAGGCTCTTTATACGCTACTTACCTCATGTCCGACGGGGTTATCGACGGCCGAGGCTGAACGACGACTCAAAGAATATGGTCCCAACGTCCTGGCCAAGGATCAACGTCCGGGGCTTGCGGTTCTTTTGTTGCACGCGATTTTAAATCCTCTTGTTATTTTGCTTGCCGTATTATCAATCGTTTCCCTCATCACCGGCGATTATCGAGCATCTTCCATGATGGTATTGATGATCGTTATTGGCGTCAGTTTAAAACTGGTGCAGGAAGCGAAAGCCGATCAGGCTGCCGCAAAGCTAAAGGCCATGATTTCAGTAAAAGCGACAGCAATTAGAGACGGGCTGCCAAGCGAAATCCAAGTTTCACGCTTGGTCCCAGGCGACGTGGTGCTTTTAGCGGCAGGCGATATGGTTCCGGCCGATGTACGATTGGTGAATACAAAAGACCTGTTTGCGACTCAAAGTTCTTTGACGGGCGAGAGCTTCCCCGTCGAAAAGTTTTCTGTAGAGAGGAACAGTACCGCACTGTTGCCGATTGAACTTACGAGTATTGCATTTCTCGGAACGAGCATCGAAAGCGGTTCGGCTACGGGTATCGTTGTAGCCACTGGTCAAGAGACTTATTTGGGGGCTGTTGCTAATACGCTATTGGAAAATGAACCACCCTCAAACTTTGATCGGGGTATCGCGCAATTCACCTGGTTGATGATCCGCTTTGTCATGGTGATGGTACCGTTAGTATTTTTGATCAATGGTTTGACGAAAGGCGTTTGGGGCGATGCTTTCTTTTTTGCTATCGCTGTCGCGGTAGGTTTGACACCCGAAATGCTGCCGATGATCGTGACGGTATGCCTTTCCAAAGGTGCTATCGCCATGAGTTATAAGAAAGTAATTGTCAAACGAATTAACGCGATTCAGAATTTGGGAGCGATGGATATCTTATGTACGGATAAAACTGGTACTCTCACCATGGATCAAGTGATCCTCGAAAAGCACTGTGATGTCTTGTTAAAAGAAGATGATGGCGTACTAGCTCTTGCCTACATGAATAGTCACTTCCAAACCGGCTTAAAGAACGTACTGGACCGTGCCGTTCTAGCTCACGCCGAGACCCACTCCCACGCAAAAATCCCCGAGTTCTCGAAGATCGATGAGATTCCCTTTGATTTCCAACGTCGCATTATGTCAGTCGTTGTACGCACGCCAGAGGGACAAGACCGACTGATTAGCAAAGGTGCTCCGGAAGCTATCTTTCCCCGCTGCGGCAGCTTTGAGCTCGACGGTCAACTCTTTCCAATGGATCACGATCATATCAATCAACTCAAACTGGAGTATGAGCGACTTTCGGCAGATGGGTTTCGCGTGCTGGCTATTGCGAGCAAGGATATGGCGCCGCGCCAACATGGAGGGACAGGCTCTACGCCTTACTCCAAAACCGACGAAGTGGATTTGATATTGAATGGCTATGTGGCCTTTCTGGATCCCCCCAAAGAAACAGCCAAGCTGGCCATCAAGGCCCTGGAGGAACGAGGGGTTCAGGTAAAGGTCATCACGGGCGACAACGACTTAGTCGCCAAAAAAATATGTAAAGAAGTTGGTATCGCTACAGAGCAAGTTCTGGTAGGTAGCGAGGTGGAATCGATGAGCGATCAACAACTCGCTGAAGCTTGCCTTGGCACGACCTTGTTTGCACGAGTATCACCAGCGCATAAGCAACGAATTATTAAAGCCCTCCAATCAAAACAACATACCGTTGGATTTATGGGGGATGGAATCAATGATGCGGCAGCCCTTCGAACTGCTGATGTCGGTATCAGCGTCGACTCTGCTGTGGATATTGCCAAAGAATCTGCAGATATGATTCTGCTGGAAAAATCGCTTCTGGTTCTTGAATCGGGTGTTGTTGAGGGACGAAAAGTATTCGCCAATATCCTAAAGTATGTGCGTATGGGGGCGAGCAGCAATTTTGGCAACATGCTGAGTGTGCTAGGAGCGAGTGCTTTTGTTCCATTCCTCCCCATGGCTCCGATTCAAATATTGGCAAACAACCTTCTTTATGATCTTAGTCAAACGGCTATACCTACCGATGATGTCGATGCCGATCAGATCCAGAAACCGAGGCCTTGGGATATACGTCAGCTAACTCGGTTCATTCTATGTGTTGGTCCCTGTTCATCTCTGTTCGATTACACAACGTACTTCATGATGCTCTATGTTTTCCACTGCTGGAATACAGCGACGCCGGAGGCAGCCATACACAGTGCCAGTTTGTTTCAGACGGGCTGGTTTGTCGAAAGTCTGCTTACACAAACGCTGATCATTCATATCATTCGCACGAACAAGATTCCCTTTTTGCAAAGTCGTTCGTCTTGGCCGATGGCGTTCATGTCTTTATGGGTGATCTCTATTGGTATCGCTTTGCCGTTCTCGCCGCTGGGAAGTTATCTCGGTTTCTCGCCACTACCACTCCTGTATTGGCCATTGCTAGCCATCACCTTGTTGGCCTATGCGCTGCTGACCCAGTGGATTAAAGTTTGGTTACTGCGTAGAAATTGGATTTGAAACCACTGCAATTCATTCGGTTTGCCAAACTAAACGACAGCCCCGAAGAGCGCTCCGACGCCGGCCGTCAATGCCATGGCCAAAACGCCCCAAAAAGTCACTCGAAAAGCAGCGCGAATGACAGGAGCGCCCCCCATTTGCGCCCCCAGTCCACCCAACAGAGCCAGAAATACAATCGATGTCGCAACAATGACTGGGAGCAATGCCGTGCTAGGAGTAATCAGTACAGTCAATAGCGGCAATGCGGCACCGAACGCAAACGTTCCTGCCGATGCCATGGCCGCTTGAATGGGGCGAGCCGTAGTCATATCCGAAATACCCAATTCCTCACGAGCATGAGTCCCCAAAGCATCCTGCGCCATCAACTGCTGAGCTACCTTTTTAGCAAGTTCCTGATCGAGTCCTCGTTCAACATAGATGCTGGCCAGTTCGTCCAGTTCCCGTTCGCTATCCAAGCTGAGTTCCTTGCGTTCTCGATCAAGATCCGCGCGTTCGGTATCTGCTTGGGAACTGACCGAGACGTATTCCCCGGCCGCCATCGACATCGCGCCGGCGACCAATCCGGCAACTCCGGCAACCAGGATATCATTGCTGGAAGCATTCGAAGCAGCGACCCCGACCACCAGACTAGCTGTGGACACAATTCCATCATTAGCTCCCAGGACAGCCGCCCGCAGCCAGCCGATGCGATCGGTACGATGTTTTTCGGAATGAAGCGCTCTCATGAAATCCTTCTCCTCTTTGGCCACAGAAAGCATCGCCGACCGACGCCCTCTCTACAGCAGCATCGCCATCATTCTAGGCTGGATCACACGGTGAACCTATACGGAACTAGATAACCTCTATGGCGAAAGCTGGGGTCCGCCAAGGCGTTATTTCGTTCGCATTTGCAAGAAAACCCGGCAATTATGCCAAAAAACCAATTCCGTTCCGAGGATCGGCACAAATCTCTTAAAATATTGATTCGCATTGTTGATAATGACCCAGTCGGGAACATTAGCTACGTGAGGCTGTGCTGATGCGAAATTCGAACTCATCTGAACTAGTGAACTTAATCGCCTCTCACCAAACACGTCTGCGCGGTTTGGTGAGATGTTTGTTGGTCCGCGCCTCGGACGTAGAAGACGTTCTCCAAGAGATCAATGCCGTATTGTGGGAGAAAGCGGATGAATTTCAACTCGGCAGCGACTTTTGGGCCTGGGCCAGCCAAATTGCCCGCTATAAGGCCCTGAATCACATTCGCAAATACAACCGCGATCGCTTAGTCTTTGATGATACCTTTCTCAACGAACTTGCCGATTTAGCACAGCACCGAATGGCGGAAGTAGATCTTCGGCGCGAAGCGTTAGAGAAATGTCTCAATCAACTTCCTCCCGCTCAAAGACAATTGATCGACCTGCGATATACGGGAGGTCACGCTATCGAGTCGATCGCAGAGATTATCGGTCGGCCTCAAGCATCCATCCGCCAAACGCTGTAACGTATCAGGCAAGCTCTACTGACATGCATTGAATCTAAACTACGAGTCGACGGAGGATTGCTATGACAACCAATCCGCGATTTGCAGAACTACTCTCAAAACTACTCGATGACCAAATTGCCGACCATGAAGTTGCTGAGCTGCAGTCGTTCGCAGGCGCGGATCCCTCACTCCGTTCACAGTTAATCGATCACCTACTGCTCGATACGCTGCTGGAAGAAAATCTGGGTCAGGAATCATTGACCGCTTTGGTAGATACCATTTCGGAACAACCCTTTACGCCGCAGATGCCAACGACATTGCCTGCCCCTTCTTCCATTTTTCGTCCCTGGCCGCTCATGCCGCGATGGGGCTGGATCGCGGCCGCAGCGGTTTCGATCATTGTCTTCTTTACCTTTTTTTTCCAGAGCGATCGACGGGCTGTTGCCAGTGCGACCCAACTGGTTCAAGCAGCGTTGCATACACATACAGCTGGGATCGAACGCATTTACGTTGTGGAAGTGAAACGTGGAATGACCAACGATAGGCTGGTCGAATTACCGAGAGATGTTCGCGTCGCAACTCAAGGGGATCGATTCTGGGTCCAAATGCGCGGACAACGGGAATGGACCTGGGGACGAAATGAGCAAGGAGCGGTCTGGATGACGCTCGGACCACGGCAAGCTGTCGTAGTAAGTCCCGACGAAATCGGCCTACCGCTCCGTTACATCGGTGATCTCTACACTCTAAACCTCGAGACTTTACTCAAAAGCTTTCTTAAGCACTGTTCGTTGGAGCTAAAAGCGGGTCCGGCAGACTCCATGATCATCGTTGCAACCCCTAATCGGCAATGGAGTAGCCGACCTCTGAAACAAGCCACCATCGAAGTCGATCGAGAAACCAAGGCCATTCGAAAACTCGTCATCGAACGAGAATTTGAACGCTCCACATCGGTTTCCACTTTCACTTTGGTCGATTCGCGAGTAGCCGATGAATCTCGCTATAGCCCAGAAGGCCACCTATCGGAACCATATCGAATCTCCAATATTGAAACAACGACCGCTCGTCGGCGTGAAATTATCACCAATTGGTTCGGCCCGATGTCCGAGCAATGGATACAGCAGCAGGAGAAGTCCGCTAGTGAGTAATTTTTTTAGGCCATATTGCAAATGATCGCCATAAATCGCGATGATTCACTGTACAAAAATTTGGAGTGATTTGGTATGTCCATTCATCCTTGCAACCTGGCGACGATTATTTTTGGACGAACGCTGAAAACCCGCACAATTTGACCTTATGCTTTAAAGAACGTTTTATAAACGCCTATATAAAACTCAAAACTGACTCACCAGATTAAAAGAATAGAGAAACACAAGTAAACAATCCCAAAAGGACGAAGACTTTTTATGTTCCGCAAACCTATCGTCATTCTCAGCCTCAGCAGCCTGCTAGCGATATTCATCGGACAAGCGGTGGCCACGCGAGTCTATGCCCAGCAAGAAATCGAGAAGCGATTTGAGCAACTTGATCGCAATCGCGATGGAAAAGTAACTTCGGATGAGTTACCTCAAGCGGTTATTTTTAAGGCATTCGATTTGGATGGGAATGGAGAGATCACGAGGGACGAAGCCACGCAGGTAGCTCAGCGCGGAAGGATGCGGATTGCCAGGGGCGGCAATTTGGGTGGCAACCAATCATCTTCTGAAGTCGTGCCCGCAGAGCCAGCGACAGCGTTGGAGACGCCGATTCGTCAAGGACCTAAGTTGCTTACCCCCGGTGAACATGGTGTCGGCCGCTTTGTACCAGACATTCCTTTTACGGACCTTAGCGGTACAACAAGAACACTCCACCGAGACTCTCGAAATGAACTTACCGTGATCGCTTTCACTAGCACCAGTTGCCCCATCAGCAAAAAATATTTGCCCACGCTCGTCGATATTCATCAGGAGTTTAAAGGCCGCGGAGTGCGGTTCCTTTTGGTCAATTGCGTGGCAACCGATAAAACAGACGACATGAAGACCGCCGCAGCGCGTTTTTCAGCCGATATAGAATACGCGGTCGATAAGAACTCCGAATTGGCCGGCCATCTTGCAGCGACGAGTACTACAGATGTTTTCCTGCTCGATCATTCGAATACCATCCTGTATCACGGCGCGATCGATGACCAATATGGTTTCGGTTATTCGATCGATGCACCTCGCCATACCTACCTCCGCGATGCACTAGAAGCCGCAATCGCGCAGCGTTCCATTATGGTATCTGCAACGGCTGCTCCCGGTTGTCTGCTCGCAAAGAAACCAGCCTCACTAGCATCAACCGATATCACCTACCACAACCAGATTTCTCGACTGTTGCAACGACACTGCGTTGAATGCCACCGCCAGGGAGGTATTGGACCGTTCGCACTAGACACGTATCAAGATGCCGTTGCTCATGCACCGATGATTCGCGAAGTTGTAGACCGCGGTATCATGCCCCCCTGGTTTGCGGTGAGCGATAAAAAACATACCGCATCGCCCTGGATCAATGACCGCTCTCTTTCGCCTTCGGAAAAGGAGCAGATCTTCGCGTGGCTTGACAACAAAACTCCCGAAGGGGATCCCAAACAGTCGCCTAGAGCAAGAAGCTTTGCGGATGGCTGGTTGATTGGAAAACCGGATGCCATTTTTGAGTTTACTAAACCGGTAAAAGTCAAAGCGACAGGAACAATGCCCTATCAGAACATTATGGTGGAAACGCATTTAGAGAGCGACCAATGGGTTCAAGCGATCGAAGTCCGTCCAGGGAACCCAAGCGTTGTGCATCACGTTCTCGTCTTTGTTCAAGGTACCGAGGAAGGCGATGGGCCGCGAGACGACGCGGCCGATGAACGAAGCGGTTATTGGGGAATCTATGTACCCGGAAGTAGCACGCTTGTTTATCCCGAAGGTTATGCCAAACAAATCCCCAAAGGTGCACGCTTGCGCTTCCAAATGCATTATACGCCCAATGGGACCGCAACCGAGGATAGTACTCGTATCGGTTTAGTTTTTGCCAAAGCTCCCCCGAAACATGAAGTACGCGTAGCGAGTGTCGTGAATGTCGGCTTCCGTATCCCCCCTGGAGCCGATAATCACCAAGTTGTTGCCAGCATCAAAAACATTCCGACCGATGTACAGGTCTTGGCTTTTCTACCCCATATGCATCTACGTGGTAAAGCAGCTCGATACGACCTGATCTCGGGTAATGATACGCGAACAATGCTCGATATTCCACGATACGATTTCAACTGGCAACTACTTTATCGCTATGCGGAACCGGTGACTGTGAAAGCAGGCGACACTCTCCGCTTCACCGCTTGGTATGACAATAGCAGTGGAAATCCCGCTAATCCAGATCCGAATAAAGAAGTAAGGTGGGGGCCTCAGACCCATGATGAAATGCATTTGGGCTATGTCGAATACATTGTCCCAGGAGCCGAACTCGGCGATCCGAATCCTCTGTCACCGCGCGGTCGTATTCGCGGCGCAGTTCGCAATATTCTCGGTGGCTCAAATTCCAATGCGTCCAATGTGGGGGATACACTTTTTAAGCAGCTTGACGCCGACAACAATGGCCTCATTACGCGTGAAGAAGTACAGAAAAAATATATCAATAACCCCGCCGCCTCAACAACGATTTTTGATCGACTGGATGTGGATCAAAACAATCAATTGAGCCCTCAGGAACTCAGTAAACTGGCGGAGATCTTGGGAAGATAAGGGAAACTCGAACATATTCAAAGCCACAGGATGATATTTAACATACGGGAATCATGAATGAATCGAATGCGATCTATGCTCCTCCTTTCGGGATGCTTTTTTTTGTTTTGTGCTACGGCCACGATCGCGGTAGCCGCCGACAAGCCGAACATTATCATTTTCCTCGCAGATGATCTTGGCTATGCGGATATAGGCGTCAACGGTTGCATAGATATTCCGACGCCGCATGTGGATGCGATAGCGAAAGGGGGCGTACGATTCACGGATGGCTATTCAACACACCCGGTCTGTTCACCGTCGCGAGCAGCGTTGATGAGCGGTATGTACCAGCATCGGTTCGGCTTTGAATATAATTCCGGACCCGAACAACTAGCCGACCCGAATTTCGGTCTGCCACGCGAAGTACCAACGCTCGCTGAAAAATTAAAAGCTGCTGGCTACGCTACCGGAATGATTGGCAAATGGCATATCGGCTTCAAAGAAGGTTTGCGTCCGCATGAGCGCGGATTCGATTTCCACTATGGATTTCTTGGGGGTGCTCGTTCATATCTTCCAGAAAAAGGAGACAACGACCCGATCGTACGCAACGGCCAACCAGTGCAGACGACCAAGTACCTCACCGATGCGTTTGCAGACGAGGCGGTTGGGTTTATCGAACGCAGCCAAGACAAACCGTTCTTTCTTTACGTTGCTTTCAATGCGGTGCATACGCCGATGGATGCTAATCCCTATACCGATCGATTTGACCAACTCTCAGGTAAACGTAAAACATATGCGGGAATGTTGACCGGACTCGACCAAGCGGTTGGAAAGGTGATGGAAAAAGTGCGTCAGTTGAAGCAGGAAGAAAATACGCTGGTCATGTTCTACAGCGATAATGGTGGCCCAACACCACAAACCACTTCGCGCAACGACCCGCTTCGTGGCTTTAAAGCGCAACTTTTCGAAGGTGGTATCCGTGTTCCGTTTGTTATGCAATGGAAAGGTCAGTTGGCCGCTAACCAAACGTATCGCCAGCCCGTTATGGGATTTGACTTCCACGCCACCGCCTTAGCCGCTGCCGGGATCGAGATTCCAAAGGATCAGCCACTCGACGGTGTGAATTTGCTTCCCTATCTTTCAGGAGAAACAAAGGGTTCACCGCACGAAGCGATTTTCTGGCGAGCAGGAGCGAATCATGCGATCCGAAAGGGGGATTGGAAACTCACCCATATTCCGCAGCAAGGAGGTACGATGCTCTTCAATCTGCGCGATGACATCAGCGAAAAAAATAATTTGGCCGGAAGTCAACCGGAAAAACTTCGCGAATTGCAATCCGCTTTTGCCGAGTGGGAAAAAGGAACGCAAAAACCAAAGTGGCTGGGACCAGAACAGCGCAGAGGCAATCGAAAAGGTGCCACTGGAAACGACACTCAATCCAATCCCCCTCGCCGCAGCACAGCCGCATCCCAAGTCGAGGAAACATTGAAGGCTGCAGATAAAGATGGAGATGGAAAGCTCACTCGTGAGGAGGCTCCGCAACCAGAGCTATTTGATGCTGTGGACACCGACCAAGATGGCCTCGCTACACCCGAGGAATTGCGCATCTATTTTCGAAGTCGAAATGTAGATAAATAACCTCTTTTCGCGCTCACAGAACTGTTTTCATAGCCATCGATTGCATAGACCTCCGCTTGCTGAAAGTTTAACTTCATAGATGAACGCTTTTTTAGGTCGATCACTCTTGCTGGCATGTGTACTTCTGGTTGGGCCAGATCGCCTTGAATCGCAGGAAGCCTATTTCCCCGTATCCGATGCAACGTGGGAAAGAGCCACACCGTCATCGCTTTCTTGGGACAACACAAAAATTGAAGAGGTCTGTGACTTCATCCAAGAAACGCAAGGAAAATCTTTTCTCATTTTAAAAGATGGAAAAATCGTCGTCGAAAGGTACTGGACAGACGCCGGCCCCACTCATTCACAATACGTCATGTCGTCAGGTAAAAGTATCACCGCTTTCCTAGTTGGAATTGCAAAACGGCAAAACAAATTAAAACTCGATCAACCTGTATCAGATTTTCTTGGGACCGGTTGGTCGAAAGCTTCTACAGCACAAGAAAATGCGATTCAGATTAAACATCTGCTGGCTATGACAAGCGGCCTGAATCCGAAACTCGAATACGAAGGTCCTCCCGGTTCTATTTGGCGATACAACACAGAGGCCTATCAACAACTCCACCCACTTTTGGAAAAGGCCGTCGGCACGAGCATGCAAGAGTTTTCGCGCATGTCGCTCTTCGAGCCACTTGGCATGACAAATTCTCGATTTCGTTTTCATAGTTTTGTGATGAACGCTCTTGATATGGGTCGCTTTGGCCTGATGATACTCGAACAGGGAAAATGGAATGGGAAGAACATCCTAGAGGATCAAACGTTTTTTGATACCATGCTTCAACCATCGCAAACTTTGAATCGCTCGTATGGTTATCTCTGGTGGCTCAATGGCCAAGAGTCTTATCGCCCCGTTGGTAGACAGCGTATCGTTGTGCCTGGTCCTTTGGTACCAAGTGCCCCGCCTGATATGGTGAGTGCCAACGGAAAAGGGGGGCAGCGAATTTATGTTGTTCCCAGTTTACGTTTGGTCGTCATTCGCCTGGGCGATAATCCTGCGCTTAGGAACTTCAACTCTCGCGATACCCTATCCGATGGAACGCAGTCCAAGTTTGATGAGCAACTATGGAGCAAGTTAATACCGGCGATGGCGATTACCTCAAATTAACCGATCCCGGATAACAAGCTCGGACAGACCGCCAAGCACCCCTACGAGCAATGAACCATAGAATAATGTCTCGATCTTTTACTGTCGTACGCTCTGCAACCTTTTATAGACTTTTTGCCCGCAGGATACATGCAAGCGAATCAGGATTTTTTGCATAAAGCGTTATGAATCAGTGCCGTGGAAACCGCAAAGAGATGGCATCAAACCCACTGATGTTCAGAAGGATAAATAGTAATCGAGGAGCCGTCGGGCAATTCAATATTTCCGTCGAAAGGGAAGGCTTTAAATAACCATGGTTACTTGGATTCTACTTGCTTCCCTGTTTATGATCCTTTTTGCGACAAATTGCACACCAGTCGATGCTCAAGATACACCCTACATCGCTGTCGGTGAGCATAAAGTGCTCGTCGTCAATACGGTTAAACTTCAAGATAAAAAAAGAGACAAGAATATAGAAGCGCTTGTACGTTATCCCGATGGTGCTGGCCCATTTCCAATCGTCGTCTTCAGTCATGGCTCCTTCGCGAATAAGGAGGCCTTTGCCCCAGCCAGCGAACATTGGGCAAGCCATGGTTATGTCGTCATCCATCCTAATCATGCTGACGCAAGAGGAGAAGCAGGAGGTGGTGGATTGGGCGCACCGCGCGCGATCGGCGGATTGAATGGTGCCCTCGGCAGCGGCGGTCGTATTGAAAGGATAAAAGATATCACGACTATTCTCGATACGCTGGACCAAGTTGAAACAGGGATTCCTGCGCTTTGTGGGAAACTTGATGTGAATCGGATCGCCGTTGCAGGTCATTCCTTTGGTGCGTACGTTGCGCAGTGTCATGGTGGCGTCAAGACGCTGGTGGATGGCAAGCTTCAAGACCTTTCTGATTCTCGAGTCAAATGTGTAGTTGCGATTTCCGCACAGGGAGAAAGTCAAAGCTACGGCTTAACCACCGATAGCTGGAGCGATGCGCGAAAACCCGCACTCCACATTACGGGTACTCGAGATCGTTCTGCACCTGACCGACCCGGTGGACCATTCGGCGACGTAAATACAAAAAAAATTCCCTTTGAACGTAGCCCAGCGGGTGGTAAATATCTTTTAATCATTGAGGGAGCAACCCATGTCTCCTTCGGTGGCAAACTCGGTCGGCTGCGTGGTGGCGTGGAAGCGGCGGGGCTTACCAAATACCTCAGTCTCGCTTTCCTCGAGGCATTTCTAAAACAGAATGCCCATGCCAAGGCTTGGCTTGATGGTGAAGAGTCCACGAACTGGCTCGGTCGACAGGGCACGCTCCAACGAAAACCCTAAGTGAACTATGGTTAACCTTTAGCCCGTAATCGGTTACTGCGGAGAACACCAATGAAGTCTTCTGCTCCATTCGCAATAAGCTTACTTGCTTGCACACTAAGCATTTTCATTGGCAACGTTGTGCAGGCTCAGTCGGTTGCCGATCGATTCCTGCAACTCGACAAGGATAAAGATGGAAAATTGAACACTGCAGAAGCTGGAACACTGGGATTTTTTAAACCTGCAGACACAGATCGCGATGGTCTAGTGACCCTAAAGGAAGCCGAAGCTTTCGCCAACAAATCTTCGGTTTCTCTAACCAAGAATTCCCCAACCGATCGCAATGCGGGTATAGAAGGCGATGGTGCAGCACCCGTATTTTACTGGCCAGTGCAAGCCATAAAAATCTCTGAATCAGAATGCCCTGTACGATCTCTGGAAACTCGAAGTGCTGACGGAAAAATTCTCCGAGCCTGGTGGCGCAAACCAGTCGGTGAAGGTACCTTTCCCACCATCATCTTTATCCACGGCGGCTTGAGACAATTTCCGGATAAAAGTTTGCAGCAACATCTGACAGATAATCCCGTGATCACTCGTTTTCTTTCGATGGGCTATTCTGTGGTGATGACAACCTTTCGAACCTATGAGCAGGACGTGCAAGCGCGAGAGCCAATCGAAGATGTTCGGGCCATTCTTGGACAAACTGCGAAACTACCTCACGTCGATCCCAAAAGGATCGCTCTCTATGGTGGCAGTGGTGGTGGTAGCATCGCGATGGAACTTGCCGGCGATCCTGAAGTGAGCGCTATCATCGCGGGAGAACCTGCTACGGTACTTTACACCGGAATGCTAACCACGGGCGATTATGGTCCTCGTTTGGAAATGATGGCTAGTCCCGAAAAATTCTTTACCCCCGAACTACGGGCTAAAACTGCCGAAAAACTAAAATCAATTCGAATTCCCGTGTTGATCCTTCATGGCGACAAGCACGACTTGATTAAACTCAACAAACCCCTTTTCCTACCTTTGATGCAAGAGGTAGGCGTCGATGTAAAGTTTCTCGAATACCTTGGCTATGGTCATGGTTTTTATTTCGGTGGTGGAGAAGATCGATGGGGAAAGGGAGCCGACGAAGAGGTTGTTCAAAAAGTTGTCTCCGATGTGCATCATTTCCTATCCCAAGCGATGAAAATGCCAGTTCAATAGATTGGCGAATACAGCCTGTGGCTCGCACAATATCTCATTTAAATGCTAGATTTTAGCTGCGTCGTTTATAGAGCATTATTCCAAGTCGGCCGGAATCGTTTTCTATCCCTTTTTTCCAACATTAGTTTTTACTTTTTGATCGAAACAAGACACACATCAGCCTCGAAGCAGAGATCGGCTTACGAGAGGATACAATCACAACCCAATCACTCGAATTTCACGAATCCATTCGCAACGGTTATGATGCCAAACCATGAATAAACTACAACCATCTATTCTCTCTAATTTTTCTACCAAACCCATGCTTTTTGCGGTGTGTATCGCGATTCTCGGCCACCTAGTTTTGCATGCTCAACAGCCCAGTCGTCTCGATGCCCAGCCTCGAACCACGGAGTTAAATAAAGATAAAAGTCTATCAACCGGAGACCATGTCAGAAATTTGCGAGTTGGCGAACGAAATCGAAGATATTTGCTTCACATTCCAAAATCGTATATCCCGAACCGACCCACGCCGGTCGTGCTGGTATTTCATGGTGGTGGCGGAAATCCTGAAGGTATGGTCCGTCTTTCGGGATTGAATGATAAATCCGAACAAGCTGGATTCATCGTCGTCTATCCATACGGCACTGGTCCATTGGCAGATAATTTGCTCAGCTTTAATGGGGGTGAATGCTGCGGTTATGCGATGCAAAACAAGGTTGATGATGTCGGATTCACGCGAGCGCTATTGGATGATCTAGCACGGATTGTCAGCCTGGATGAGGATCGCGTCTTTGCAACGGGCCTTTCCAATGGAGGTATCATGTCACATTATCTAGCTTCCGAGTTAGCAGATCGAATTGCGGCTATCGCTCCCGTCGGAGGGCCACTGATGATGGAAATGCCTCGCAACCAACGTCCTGTTTCAGTGATCCACTTCCATGGTACCAAGGATGAGTTTGCACCTTTTGAAGGTGGGTTCGGTAAAGGTTTTTTGGGACGCAACGGAATCACTAGCTTTCGATCCGTCGATAGTACAATTCAAAGCTGGGTCAAAGCCAATGGCTGCAAAAATAAACCTGAAGTCGTCTCGCTGCCCGATAGAACCCAGGATGGTATGAGTGTCAAGCAGCATACGTGGTCCGGTGGCCAAGAAGGTAGTGAAGTCGTTCTGGTAGAAATCAACGGAGGGGGACATACTTGGCCCGGTCAGAAGCCGGTACTGCCCCGCTTCGGTAAATCAACGAGCGATATTTCAGCAAACGATATGATGTGGGATTTTTTTCAACGGCATCCTCGCTCGAAAAAATAATCCCGATACAGACATTTGCTCCAAATTTGATCTCGGACGTCTCCGAAGCAAACAGAGCCAGTTTCGCTTTTCGATCATAAATTTGAGATTCACCGCATTTTCCGTTTACATTGTGGAGCATGCAGCGGCAAATGCACCGGACGGCAAATCGGCAATACCGAGGCACCAGGAATCTAATTCCGTCTACAGCGCAATTTATAAGTTACTTTTCTGGAAAACTATCAATGCTCTTACAGGTAGATGACAATTCGCTGCGTCTGTTTCGCGGGTCGCTGTTGTCCTTGAAAAGTTTGATGAGGCTCACTGTATTTCTGATCATGCTATTTGCTGTCATGAATATTGCGGTTGATCTAATAGCCCAAGAAAAAATTGGACGGAGCAGCAGCATCTCTGCCGCTTCGAAGCCAGACCAAGTGATCTCGTTCAAAGTGAAAAATCAGGATCGGCGAGCCATACTGGTCAATGCACCCAGCGATGGAATCAAGAGACCAGCGGTGATCGCGCTGCATGGTGGGCAAGGTAGCGCAGAAGTCATGCGAGTAAACTCACGTTTCGATCCGGTTGCAAAAGCGAATGATTTTATGGTCGTTTACGCGGAAGGGACAGATTTTGGCGGCAAAAGATATGCTTGGAATACGGGTTATCTTTTGCGGCGGCAAGTACGTGATGCCGATGACATAACTTATTTCGACACACTGATCGACAAGCTTATCAATGAACATGGAGCTGACCCGCAGCGAATTTATATGACGGGCGGTTCCAACGGCGGGATGATGACATTTGTCTATGCGGTCCAGCGGGCTGAAAAACTTGCCGCTATCGCGCCCGTCGTTGCCTCGATGTTCTCATTCGAAAAAAGACCTTCAGTCCCACTGCCGATCTTGATCATCAATGGGGGCAAAGATCAGGAAGTCCCCTTGGAGGGAGGCATGAGTCGCAATCCACTTGTGCGACGCGCGCAGGATGCCCCCTACAAGCCACTGCAGGAAGTCGTTCAATTTTGGGTCAATGTGAATCGATCCCAAACGGAAGCCAAGGTGACTCGCCAAGGCTCCGTAACAACGAACATTTATGCAGCCACTCCAGAGGGAGCAGTTACCGAATACATCGTAGACGCTAACGGCGGACATGGCTGGCCGGGAACGAAGAATCGCCGAGAAGGCTCAACTCCTATCGCCGCTTTCAATGGAGCCGAAAGGGTATGGGAGTTTTTTAAAGATAAGCATCGTTAACCCGAGACACACTACTTGTTGCCCGTGGGTTCGCAAATTCCCGTAGTGACAATAAACGTGCCTCCCGACTCAGCTTGGATCAATGTAAGGGTGTAGTAGCATTCGAATTTGCCATCGTGTCGAACAGTCCAGCGTTCAACACCATTACGAACACCACCAGATGGAATGATCACTTCGATATCAACTACTTCGCGATTTTTGGTTGCAGGGAAATTGATCGAATCGATAGTATTGACTCCTGCATCGCCTTCACTCATATCATAAAATAGTTGCTCACCGGCCATTGATTTCATTTTGATTTCGGGTGCAATTACGAGCGGTGTTCTCTCAATAAGCTCACGTTCTTTTTTGCTTATTACCCCATCACCATCTTGATCGGCTTGTCGAACGGATTCGACGAATGAATCGATTGCATCTTTGAACTCAATGCGAATTTGTCGGTCAATTTCTTCCCATGCCTCCATCGGTTCGAAAGCAATCAGGGTTTCGTCAAATGCTTTCAGGCCATGCAAAGCAATCCACTTCGGATCATACTTCCGTGGATGCTTTCGATCCCAATCCACCACGTTTCTAATAGTCTTACCCAGATTTCGATAATTACTAAAGACTAATTCTTCTAAAGGCATACCGTATTGATGATTTAATACAAGAATCGCTTGATTGGTTGTTGAATCACGGGATTTTCGCACGTCGCTCATCAATCGTATCCGCCCTAGCAAAAGATAGTAAACGGCATCTTCTTTCTGACCGAGTTCATACATCTTAAATGCAGCGAGAAATAACGCCGGCGGAGCATAAAGTTCAGGGTCGGCTTTCAGTTTTTCAATCGCTTGATCTCTGGTTTTTGGGTCGACGGCAAGCAACTCAATCAACATGGCATTGGTTTGGGCGACGTCGATTTTCGCGAACTCGCCCTTGGGCTCGACGACCTCACTCGGGCCCTGAAACTTTCTCTGAAAAATGACCTGAACAAAGTCTCCACGCATGAATTTTGAGACGGGACGCTCACCTTCAGGAAAATCTGGCTGCCCAAATGCGGTTGTCCCCATCAACAACACCGTCCAGAGCATCAATTGGGCTTTCATCACATCACTCCTCGGCTAAGAATTTTCGAGCTGATCCACCAATAACGCTCGAGAAAATTTGCAAATCTCGTACCGAAATGTCCTTTCGGCGGCTAGCTTACCGGAATTCCCCTGAAAAAACGCTTTTCTGCAAGCGATTGCAGACTGACCTGAAACTGCTTGGGAGCACTGAACGGCCTGAATCCCCATGCGAGCGATCAGAGCACACTCGACATGTGCAAATTTGACACGATCTCGGAAACAGCAGTACGCTCTGAAGACAACCGCTGGGAATATTCGTATCATGAAGTTAGATGTAATACTGCCTCGCTTCGTTGTCGATTCCCGCCCTCATGCTTTTGGGAAGATCTCATGATCCGCCAATCTTCAGTGCTCGCTTTTTTCTCTTTCGTGCTTCTCACTGGCCCGAGTGCAACGTTTGCCCAGAACGCTTGGTCCCAATTTCGCGGACCTGGTGCGCGTGGTATTTCGGAAGGTAATCCCATTCCGGATCGATGGTCCACCGCAGAAAACATCGCCTGGAAACGGGATCTTCCAGGACGCGGCTGGTCATCACCCATCGTATGGAATGACCGAATTTTTTTGACTACGGTGATCAACACGGGCACCACCGAGGAAGCAAAGAAAGGTTTATACTTCGGAGGCAATCGCCCCAAACCACCAGAAACGAATCACCAGTGGAAAGTCATTTGCCTCGATCTAAATACAGGAGAAATTCGCTGGGAACGACAGGTTCACGAAGGTAAACCACAGTCGGCAATCCATGTGAAAAGCAGCTTCGCTTCGGAAACGCCCGTGACCGATGGGGAACGCGTCTATTGCTGCTTTGGCAGCTTGGGAATTTTCTGTTTAGATCTCGACGGAAATGAACTCTGGCGATACGAACTGGCACCCTTACCGACCCGATTCGGATGGGGAGCTGCCGCTTCGCCCGTTTTGCACAATGGCACGCTCTATTACTGCAACGATAACGATCAAGAATCCTATCTGGTTGCCCTCGATGCCAAGTCCGGAAAAGAGATTTGGAAAACAAAACGCGAAGAGAAAAGCAATTGGTCGACGCCATTCGTATGGGAAAATGAAAAACGCACCGAGATCATCACCCCGGGAAGCGGAGCGGTCCGGTCATACGATCTCGAAGGCAACCTGCTTTGGTCCTTACGCGGCATGTCCAGTATCACCATTGCAACTCCGTTTGCTGCGCACGGATTGCTTTATGTCTCCTCGGGATATGTCGGTGATCAGCAGCGTCCCATCTACGCAATCAAACCTGGAGCCAGCGGCGATATTTCACTCGAGGGTGAAGCCACCTCAAATGCATTTATCGAATGGTCTCTTCCCAAAGCCGCTCCCTACAACCCAAGTACATTGGTGTCGGAGAATCGATTGTTCGTTCTTTACGATCGAGGCCTAGTGGCATGTTTCGACGCGATTTCAGGCAAAGAACTCTACAGCCCTAAGCGGCTACCGAACGGTCAAGCGTTCACCACTTCCCCCTGGGCGAATCAAGGTAAGATTTTTTGTTTGAATGAAAATGGAGTAACTTACGTGTTGAAAGATAGCGAATCTTTTGAATTGCTGCATACCAACGAACTGGCTGCGGACGATATGGGCATGGCGACTCCCGCTATCGCCGGAGATCGTTTGCTCTTGCGTACCGCGGCAAGAATCTACTGCATTCAGAATAAATCAAGTAACCCTTAAGCCGCATTCCTTCATCTCGCTGATCCAATCGCGGTCCAATGGTCGCCCATCCTGGCGACCATTGGCTTCGCTAATGAGTAAGGCAAATCTACTGCCTGCAGACTCCAAGTATTGCCAATTTTTTATGGCTGTTTCCGCTCATACGTATAGCTCAAGGTCGACTCCGCGAGTGTGATATCCTTTATCGCCTCCAAAAGTTCCGCTCGATTGAAGCGATCTGCTGCGAGCCTGGGTTCCGCCGAAAGTGCATACATGGTGATATGATATTCTTTGACGCCCGGCCCCTTGGAATTCATCGGATCGTAGCCGTTTCGTTTTTTATCATTCAATCCGATCACACCCACCTCACGACTATTTTTTTCAAGACTCGTCACAGCGGCAGGAATATTCGTGATGACCCAATACGATTTAACTTCCTCGCCGCTGGCGTTGGGTTTGTGCCATAGATGCAGTGCAAAACACTTCGTGCCAGGAGGCACGTTGGACCATTTCAATGGAGGCGATACCCCATCGCCATCGCCGGTAAACTCCGCAGGCAAGGCTCCATGATGGGTAAAGGCGGGACTATTCAAAAGAAATGCATTTTGCGGTCGTTCATCTTTAGCATTAACGGCTTTGTTTCCTGCACCATTTCCATTTGTATTTCGCCCTCCGCCCCGACGTTCGTTGCCAGCAGGCATTCGTTCATCAGCAGGGGACCGATTACCCTGCCCATTTCGGGCATTTTGAGGGCGTGACTCTTGAGGCTGATTACCTTGGGGACGGTTGCCTTGTGAACGGTTACCTTGTGACTGGGCGTTTTGCGGTCGACCGCCTGGTGGACGCTGTTCGCCACGTGGAGGTGGCCGGCGTCCATCTTCACGAATCGGAAAATCTTCTTCAGTAACTTTTCCGCTTGGCTCGGTAAATGTAAAGCGATAGTTGGTCGCACTGGCGTTGTACTGGACAGAACCGGGGCGCCCATTTTGTTCGTATATCACCTTGACCATTTTCTTTTCATCGTCGCGTTCAAAGCCGGTAATTTTTGCACCGCGGAGTGGTGGTAGGGCGGGTCGCGGCGAATACGCCCTTGGCTGAGGATCTATTTGATCGTCGCGAACCGTAACTTCACCTCGCATACCGCCATTGATATAGGGATACGTTTTTGTGGAATAATAGCGATATCCATCCTTTTCCATACGACCATTGAA
>JBIKMB010000354.1:0-4514 GCA_044359485.1 Pirellulaceae bacterium
CACCATGACCCAATTTCCATCGCGATAGAAATCGACATAGAGTTGATCGGATTTATTCATGTCGCGGAAGATATGACCGCAGGTGATGATGAGTGCTTCACCGTTCTGCGACCAGACCACCGTTCCGGATCCGTTGGATTGCAGGCTTTCCGATTCAATTCTCAAGCGAACCGTGGCTGCCAGCGCTTTTTGTTTGGCCTGGAATAAACCACCGTCGCGAGGCGTCATCGGTTGCGTATCCACGGGTGATGGCTTGGGCTGAACGGCGGGTATATTCGCGGAGGCGGGGACCACCTGCGATTCGCGATTTAGATTGCGCAGTTGATCCTGGGCTGGCGGTGTCGCATCAGATATGGAACCGATGGAACGACTTGGTGTGGAGGGTGAGAAAGGCTGGGCCGGGGAACTTTCGCTTTTAGGAAGTCGCTTGAGGATATCGGCTTGGGTGAGCCGGCCGACAATTCGATCGACTTCCTTTTGATCGCGTAAAATGACCAGCGTGGGGACGCTGTCGACCTTCCAATCGGCGGCCGTGGAGCGATGGGCCAGAGCATCGACTTCCTGAACCCGATAGCCAGCCAAACGCAGTTGCTCAAGATCGGGTCGAAGTTGTTGGCAATGAGGGCAACCTTGGGCCATGAAAACCACAAGATCGACTTCGGATGGAGTGGCAACAACGGCAGATAGCAAAAGCCAGGCAGGTAACGAAAGCATGGGATCCCTCCTTGGATACCGTCCGTCGGTCGCGTCTTAACATCTCGAGTCTACGAGCCTATCCGAAAACCCGAATACCGTGACCAACACCACGGCGGCTCTCGGCTATCGCATTGACTCTTCGATCCTAGCTGAAAACCTAGCTGAAAACCTAGCTGAAAACCTTGCTGAAAACCCCTATCTGAAAACTGCGGCCAGCGCCGTCGGCTAATCGTACCGGACAACCGCGGCCAACGCCGACGGCAAATGGTTTTCGGATAGGCTCTAAGCTTCCTTGCCAAGATGAAAATTTAGTTTGGAAGCTTTTTGAAATAATTACAAGATCAACTTTTCGACAATTTTGTTCGTTTGGCTTGCTATCAATGACGAACCACCTCCTACGAATCGAGTCTATTTTGTTACAATTCATGTCACTTTAAGGGCTAAAACTTCCCGATAGGATCGATTTGAAGCCGCATGACTCAACGACGTATTTTGGTAACTGCCGCGCTCCCCTATGCCAATGGACCAATCCATATTGGGCATTTGGTAGAGTACATTCAGACCGATATCTGGGTACGCTTTCAGAGATTAAAAGGGCATCGCTGCGTGTTCATTTGCGCGGATGATACGCACGGCACGGCGATCATGATTCGAGCCCGGCAGGAGGGGCGAAGCGAGGAAGAGATTATCGCTGAAAGCCAGAAGGCTCATTTAAGTGACTTTCAGCGTTTTGATATCGAGTTCAGTCACTACGGTAGCACGAATTGTCCTGAGAACAAGGAGTTATGCGATCAAGTTTGGGGGGCTTTGCGACAAGCTGGCTTGGTGGTTGAGCAGGATGTGAGTCAATTGTTCGATCCGCAGGCGGGTGTCTTTTTGGCGGATCGATTTGTGAAGGGTACGTGCCCCAATTGTAAGGCCCCGAATCAATACGGCGACAATTGTGAAAAGTGTGGTGCGACTTATACACCGGCCGATTTGATTGATCCGGTGAGCACGCTATCGGGAGCGACTCCGGAGATTCGCAGTGCGAAACATTTATTTGTCCAGTTGGAGCCATTGCGCGAGTTTTTGACGCATTGGACACAGACCAGCGGCGCTTTGCAGGTCGAGGTTGCCAATTATCTGAAAGGACATTTTCTAGGAAAGGAATTGCGAGACTGGGATGTGTCTCGACCGGCGCCCTATTTTGGATTCGAGATTCCGGATGCCCCTGGAAACTATTGGTACGTTTGGTTTGATGCACCGATAGGCTACATTGCCAGCACCGCTCAGTGGTGCAAGTTGAATGGTGAGAATTTGGACGATTGGTGGCGTAATGGCGCCACCGAAATTCATCATTTCATTGGCAAAGATATCACCTATTTTCATACCCTGTTTTGGCCAGGCATGTTGAAATCGGCTGGCTATAACTTACCTCAACAGGTTCATATTCACGGCTTCTTGACCGTGGGTGGCGAGAAGATGTCCAAGAGCAAAGGGACATTCGTTAAGGCTGCGACCTATCTCAATCATCTTGATCCTGCTTATTTGCGATACTATTACGCCAGCAAGCTTGGGCCAAGATTGGACGATCTCGATTTGAATCTCGATGAGTTTTTGGACAAAGTCAATGCGGATTTGGTGGGTAAAGTCGTCAACTTGGCAAGTCGAACAGCCAAGTTCGCCCAGGCCCATGGGTTGAGCCCACAGTATCCTGATGATGATGGATTGTTTGCTGCGGGCGTTGAAGCGGGGGATGAAATTGCGGCAGCCTATGATAGTGGGGATTATGCAAAAGCGATGCGTCTGATCATGGAGTTAGCGGATCGCGCAAATCCGTATGTCGAACATGCTCAGCCATGGGTGCTCAATAAAGATATTAGTAATAGAGCCCGTTTGCAGGAAGTGTGCACGGTCGCTTTAAATTTATTTCGGCAGCTTGCCATTTATCTGGCTCCTGTCTTGCCGAAGTTAGCCAAGCAGTGCGGCGAATTGCTGAATGATCCGATCGTATCGTGGGAGCAGTCCAAGCGGCCGCTGGTGGGTACCAAGGTTTCGACGTTTACACACATGATGCAACGTGTGAAGAAAGAGGATATTGAAAAAATGATTGAAGAAGGCAAACCCTCCGAGGGAACTGAAAACACTGCCCCTGTGGCAAGTGCTGGCTCGTGTTGGAATGATTCGGGCGAAGCTCTGGAAAAGGAACCGCTTGCTCCAACGTGTACCATCGATGACTTTACGAAGGTGGACTTACGGGTCGCGCGAATCATTGCGGCCGATGAAGTCCCCGAAGCGAGAAAGCTGTTGAAATTAACCGTCAGCATGGGTGGCGATGCAGTACGCACGGTGTTTGCGGGTATCAAGGCTGCTTATAAGCCCGAGGATTTAGTGGGCCGATTGGTCATCATCGTTGCCAATCTGCAGCCTCGACAAATGAAGTTTGGGCTCAGCGAGGGAATGGTGGCTGCCGCGGGTGAGGGTGGAGCCGAAGTGTATTTGCTGACACCAGATAGCGGCGCCAAGCCAGGCCAGAGAGTGCATTAACAGATCGCGAATATTCATACCTTCATTCGAGGAGGGTTGTATTGTTCGGGGCACAATCCGCTTGGAGAATTCGACTGGTCAGTCGGATCATTTTACGGCCGACTCGCGATCCGCTCGAAGCCTCGCACCTGCAACGTCTGGTTGTTCAGGTGCGAGGCCTGAAGCAGGAGCTTTTTTGTTCCACTCATTCGCTCGATGATCCTCCGCCGAGGATATGGTTTCTGAAGATACCGGGCTCTTCGGGGCGTGCAGAAAAAGCGACCGCATTTCCGGCCGAACTCATTCCATTTCCCGCCGCAGTACTCACCTGGAATCCTCCCGGTTACGGAGCGAGTGAAGGGGAGGCGAATCTGCAACTCGCTGCAGATTTGTTACCCGAAGTGGTTGAGGCGGCAGTGCAAACCTTGAAATGGGCCACTGTTCCCATGTTTGCGATGGGTACAAGTTTAGGAGGAGCGTTATCGGTCCATCTTTGCACGCAGCGCGACGTAGCGGGTATCATCCTTTGTAATCCACCCTCGTTGCCTGAACTTCTTTTAGGCTATAACCGTTGGTGGAACTTGATGTGTGGCGGTCGTTGGCTTTCACAATCGGTTCCGCTGCCACTGCACACGATATCCTCGGTGCAGCGAATAAGTACACCAGGTGTCTTGATCACTTCTTTAGCGGATCAAGTTGTACCTCCCGAATTGCAGCATCGTATTGCTAAGAATTATGCGGGTCCTTTAAAGGTGATCGAAGTTGCCGACGCCGATCATCGCTTGCGAATGGCCGATCTGCCGCTGGCCGAAATACGACCCGCAGTGCAGTGGTTGTTGAGTCAGGCGGGGATATGATAAAGGGCTCAAGCCAAATGGGATTTAATACGGGAAAAGGGGTTGATGGAATGCGTTTTACGAACAAAGTGGCGATTGTCACTGGAGGAGCCAAGGGGATTGGGCTGGGATGTATCGAGGTCTTTCATGAGGAAGGGGCAAAGGTCATCCTGCTAGACAGAGATTATCGGGCAGCCGAAGAGGTGGTAGGTCTGCTGAATAAAAAGCGATCGCATTCGGCGGCTGCTTACGCTTGTGACGTGGGTGATTTGGGGCAATTGTCCCAAGCTCTCGCTTTAGCGACCCAGCATTTTGGTCGCGTCGATTGCCTGATCAATAATGCGGGCGTGCATCCACCGGATACACCGATCGAGCAGACGACAGCTGAGGAGGTAATGCAATTACTCAAGATCAATTTCGTGAGCACCTACATCGCCTCGATGGCAGTGATCGATTCCATTAAGAGAACTCAGG
>JBIKMB010000355.1:0-4510 GCA_044359485.1 Pirellulaceae bacterium
TTCCTGATGGAAAACCAGCATAGTTTTCCACTTCCGTGGTCAGCGAAAGTTGCCCGAGTGGCAGAGTCCCTTGCAGGCGGTTCTCCTCGGTAATAGCCCCTTCAAAGACCAGCGGTTGCAAATTCGCGCGCGCTGCATAGATTGCTGCTGACCAACCCGCCGGTCCACTTCCAATGATGATTGTGCGTTCTACCGAACCCATCTCCCGCTCTCTTCCTAATTCTGGACGTGCCATCAGTAAAATTCGACTGCAGGATTATAGACGGGTGTTAAGTTGTTTACATGGGGGCGTCGCTAATTTAGACCAGTACGATTTTCCTGGTCATGCCAAACTGCCAAAACCAACAAAAGCCACAATTTTCGGCTGTGATCACGTTCGCCCCTCAGGTGCTCACGCACAATCCGTTGGACCATGTCGAGTCTAAATGTTGCCGGCGGCAGATAGGGCTGGCTTCCCTCCAAATATCCGCTAACCATTTCGGCCAATCCACCCCTTAACCATTCTCGCAAGGGGACCCCGAAGCCCTGTTTCCTCTTCTTTAACGCTCCTTCGGGCAGATAAGGCGCGACAACCTTTTTGAGAATGTATTTGCCCAACCCGTTTTTCAGTTTCAACTCCGATGGCATCGCTGCCGCCATCTCTACCACATACTGATCCAATAAGGGCGAACGCACCTCCAGCGAATGAGCCATACTCATGCGATCGACTTTGACCAAGATATCATCGCGCATGTAAGACTTTATATCGATTTCAGTCAATCGGCTAATGACATCGCGATTCGAGTTCATGATCGCTGCTAATTCTGCTGGAAGATATTCTTCCGACATTGACGGATTATTTTCTAATACATCCGGTTGCAATAAACCCCTCAATTCTTCCAAATTCCAAATCGATGTCTTCTGCCGATAGCCTTCGCGGAACGAAAGACTGCTGTGCCGCAGAATTCTTTCGATCCGCTGCCAATGATAACGCAAGTTCGCGGGCATCATCTTCGCGATCGCTCCCGCAGTATTCGGCAATAATCGCTCCCCGAACCAGCGTGGAACCATTCTCTTGTAACGCTCTGCGAAAATCGCTCCTTGATACGACGAGTAACCAGCAAATAACTCGTCTCCCCCATCACCGCTAAGAATCACGGTAACGTGCTGACGAGCTAGTTGCGAAACATGATAGGTTGGGAGAGCAGATTCATCTCCGAAAGGCTCATCAAAGTAGTAAACTAACTTCTTCAACGTCTCGGGTAGACTTCGCTGCATTTCATCCACAGACAAACGCAACTCATGGTGCTCTGATCCGATATGTTCCGCAACGCGACGAGCATCAGCAGACTCATCCCACTGGGCATTATCAAAACCGATCGTAAAAGTCTTCAGCGGCTTCAGTCCAGCTCGGCAGGCAAAAGCGGCAACTAAACTCGAATCGATTCCGCCACTCAAAAAAACTCCTAATGGAACCTCGCTCTCCAGCCTTGTCTTAACAGCATCTAAAAGCTGTGCGTCCAAGCGTTCCACCCATTCCGATTCACTAAAGGATTCCTTGACGCCGAAACGCAATTCCCAAAAGGGATGAATGTCCAATTTTCCATCTTGGAAAATAGCGTAATTCCCAGCGGGAAGCTTTTTGATCGATTTATAAATCGTATCGGGCTCGTACAAATATCCCGACTGCAACAGTTCGGGCAGTTTACGGTAATCGGGATCACGCAACTCCGGACAGGCTGCCAAAATGGATTTGATTTCCGAACCAAAATAGAACGTATTGCCCCGCTGAGCGTAGAAGAAAGGCTTCTTGCCTAACCGGTCCCGGGCCATAACCACACTTCGATTTCGGCTATCGAGTATTGCCAGACCGAACATGCCTCGCAATCTTTTAAACCCCTCAACGCCTTCCTCTTCATAGAGATGGAGTGCCGTTTCGGAATCGGATTTGGTTCGAAACCGATGTCCTTTGGATATCAACATTTGACGCAATTCGCGGAAATTGTAGATTTCACCATTGCAAACCACGGCAATATCTTGCGTTTCGTTTAGGATCGGTTGGCTACCGCCGGCCACATCGATGATGCTCAAGCGTGTCATCCCGATGCCATATCCATCCAGAGCGAAACAACCATGCTCATCTGGCCCGCGGTGCACAATCGCATCCGTCATTCGCCGAATCTTCGCTTTGATTTCGGCCACCGCAAGTGCAGGATGGATTAGGCCAGCAATTCCACACATAAAACTTCTACCTCCCCTTCCTTGGCAATCTGTCCGGCGAGCCTTGACCGAATTGTTCTTTGCCGCTCAACGCCTTCCAGTAAATCTGCAATATTCGCTTTGCGACCTGCTCGATGCCAAGTCCTAGGTCGCTGATTCTTTTTCTTCCTCCGATGTCTGGCGACTGGGACAATACCTTCGACATCGCCCGACCCAGTTCGAGCGGGTCGCGCCGGCAGATCGTGTAGCCCTCAACATTCTCGAACATCATCGCCACATCCCCAACATCGACTCCAACGACGGGCACATTGCAAGCCATCGCTTCTTTGACAACATTGGGAGACCCTTCGATCAGGGACGTCATCCACATCGCATCACATGCATTCATGCAATAGGGCACATCCTCCGGTTTCTTGCCCCATAAAATGAACATTTCTATTGCAATGCCGAGAATATGTTCCGCCTCTTTTCTGGCCGCATCCGCGAGCGCGAAACCTTTACGCGGATTGCTCGGATCACCCGGAAACAAAAGATATTTTTTGTGACGATCTAAACCCAAGCGTTGGCGAGCTTCCTCCTTCGCGATAGGAGCGAACTTTTCCGTATCAACACCGTTGGCCACAATATGACAATGGACGGGACGAATGACCTCCGCCATTTCCTGGCTCTTGACAATGATTTCATCACCCCAGCGAGCGAGCCTTTGATTGAAGCGAACCATCCAGCGACTGAACCTAGTTGTACGTCCACTTCCGTTTGGTGTCCCCAGCAAATCGTCCCCCATAAACGATATAACCAGAGGTTTGCTGGCCTGCATTCTTCCAATCCATCCGCAATAACCAAAATGCGCATGAACCAGATCGACATCGCGCAATCTGTTCATCATACGGGGAAATGCCGGACCATATTTCAGTATTGGCAGTCCTCGCATATCCTGCACGATCATTTCCAAGCCTAACTTCCGCAGCGACTCTATCTGCCGCAGTGCAGGAGCCATGCTTCCTGGTCGTTCCGCAGAAGGCAATCTTGGACAGATAACCAACACGCGTAAATCGCGATTCTCTTCTTCACTGGACTGCTGCAATTCACTAGACATCTGAGGCGTCCATCGGTTATTCACAGTTGGACTTTTACGGCCAGCGGTAACCAGCCAAAACACTTTTCAGCAATCCAACACTTCAGGTAGCATAGCGCCTTCATGAGGAAACCTTCGCTCCTGCTTTACTTTTGATCGAAGCTTTTATCGAAAAATTTTCAACGAATGGTCGCAAAACCCATAGACTCGCCCCACCATACACTAACAATGCAACCCCCAATTGCACATAGAAATGAGTAGGTACAAGAAAAATCAAACTCGATATCAATAAGATCGGTATAAGCTTCCAGAACTCCTTTAACAAACTGAGACTCCCCACGGAAAACTCAAAATAGGCATAGTGCTGTACAACGTTGACGATACTTGACAGCAATACGCTCCAAGCTGCACCCATAATTCCGAATTGCCAAACTAGCAGCGAAGATAAACAGGAACTGAAAATAAAGTTAACCACCACGATATTCAAGACGAGCCTATCCTTACCGGCGGCCCAAAGACCATGCCCAATGACTGGATTCAGCGTGTCTAGCAGTAATGTGAACGAGAGTATTTGTAGAATGGTGCTCGCGGCACGAAACTCTTCTTTGCGATAAACAAGTACCAGAATGTCACCCGCTAAGCAAAACAGGGTGAGTGTTGCGGGAATCGCAATTCGCCACAGGAGCACAATCAATGTTTGGCAAATCTCGCCCAAGCTATCCTTCTTGTTTTGGACACTCTGAACTAGGACCGGAAAGCAGCTATTGCCAACACTTCGATAAATCATGAGCATCGGTTGTAATAACTGAAAACAGGCCGTCAACCATCCAACCTCACGCTCGCCGGCGAACTTGGACAGCAGTATGGAATTCAATGACGCTGAAATTGCGGCGATGGCATCAGACCATAAAAAAACGAGCGATTTGAGCAACAGCAAACGTGCGTAACGAAACCTCAAAGCACCAACGCGCAGTCCATACGTCACTCGCAGACAACATCCGTGCATAGCGAACATCCCGATAAATCGAGAAATCACCACCACCATCGCCAACTGAACCACTGATGCTCCCGTCGCTATAACTGCGCAGCATCCCAACACCAAAAACAAACTTCCTGGTATATTGCCAATCACGATCCAGGGCATTTTTTGGCAACCGCGAATGACCGATTCCGAGATCACGTTAAATGCATACGGCAATAAGGCGAAAGATAACAACAAGATGACAAACGTTGTCG
>JBIKMB010000132.1:0-15166 GCA_044359485.1 Pirellulaceae bacterium
TTCATTGCCATTTTCATCAGTGTAACCGTAGAGTGGAAAGCCATCGAGCGCGTAACCGATGGGTCGACCTTTTCCAACAATCTTCTCCAGGTGTATAGGTCCAACATGATAATGATAGTCATCGCCTCGTCCGCAATGGCCGCCGAACTGATCTAGTTCGCCGGCTAGCAGCGTATCGGTCCGCCCATCATTTTTAATCGGATTGAAGATAGGGACTCCATTGACGGCTAAGGCGATCGCACCACGAAACAATTGTTGCTTTGCCGATACTGGATTATCCGCAAACTTGGGATGCAGCGGGATACGCCAAGCGTTAGCTCCGACATACTTTTGTGGAACTGGAACTTGTTGTTGCCATGCCGTGATACCGATCATCATGGGATGGTCGGGCATTCCGTTGGATTCGACGAAAAGAACGTTTTCATCCCACCTTACCTTGACAGATTTCTCGAATGCTTTAAATGCATCGGCCATAGCGGGACGTTCATTCCCATTGGCGGCGACTGCATTCGTCTCGGTGTGCTTCACGAGTAGGAGAGCCGGTTTTGTATTGACCGCTTTTATTTTGTCAGCTTCGGTTCGAACCCAATTACGGCTTCTTAAACTCAGCCGCTCTAATTCGATGCTCTGAATCTTCCCACTGCTGGAAAGATACTTCATCATTTTTTCATCGGAGTCAATGTAACCACCATGGAAATGAGTTCCATCGACGCAGGTCCAAATTCGCCCGCTCGTCGCCGTCTCACCATGACCACCTTCGTGACCAGAGCCGACCAGAGCCAGGGTGTAGATAAGGAGAGCCGCTAGCCACGCTTGGTGTTTAATGAATGTTGACATATTTACTTACCCGCCTTCTTAACTTTATTACCTTGAGCGTTGTTTTGACCTCGCTTACCGCGCATCTCTTCACGATTCGGGACAGCATTCGGATTAAAATTAGGATTGGGCTGTGGGAACTGTGCCTTTACAGCGGTGAGGTAAGCTTCTAATTGCTTGCGCATTGCAGCAGCTTCTTGGGGCATTTTTCCAGACAAATCGCTCCGTTCGCTGATATCCTTTGACAGATCGAAGAGTTGGCTGGTGTTGCTCTCATACAGATGCACAAGTTTCATGGAGCCGACGAGTAGGGAAGATTGTGGTTCATCGCTTTGATAATGTGGAAAGTGAAAGGCGATACCAGGGAATTTCCGTTGAACGACTCCCTGCGGATTTTCTGTCAGTAGCCCGTGAATGTTTCCCCCTTCGACCATAGCGGGAATCGCTTCACCTCTTATGCCTGCCCAGTAACAAAAGGTTGGGAATAGATCGTAACCCACAATCGGTACATGGCACCATGAATTGGGAGCTACACCGGGACCTCGGACAATGAAAGGTACTCGCAATCCTCCTTCCCAAACACCACCTTTCCCACCGCGCAGTCCATTCTTTTTATCGCCGCCTCCGGCACCGTTGTCTGCCATGTAAATGACATACGTGGACTCGGCCAAGCCGAGTTGGTCGATCGCCTCCATGACTTTTCCGACACCGCGATCCAGATCTTCGGTAATAGCGGCTACTGAAATCGCTTTCGCATTTGCGCCCCCCATGGATTGTTGATACTTCGCCAAGGATGCCTTAGAAGCATTCTCCGAAGCATGCAGAGCATTCCAGGAAAGCTGTATGAAGAAGGGACGATTGGCCTGCTTGGCCTTCGCCATGAATTCCTTGGCCCTGCCTGCCATCCCAAAAATATCCACGGGATTAGGATCCTGAAACTTGAAAGCATTTTCGTTTCCGGTGTCGCCGTCATGTTCATCGTAACCATGGGCACCGGGACCACCACCACCGATGTGCCATTTGCCATAATGTGCTGTGGCATATCCCACACTGCGGAGCAGTTCGCCAATCGTCAATTCTTCTGCCGAAATATTTTTGATCAGTCTCGGTTCGGTCAGCTTCATCCCTTCAACCGCTGGAGCGGCTTTTGTCCAGTGCAACTGTGCGGGCGACTTACCTGTTTGCAAACTTATTCGGGTTGGTGAACATACTGGGGCCGGTGAGTAGCCCTGAGAAAAACGCATGCCTTGCGCTGCGAGTTTTTCTAAGTTTTTTGTGCTGTGAACTTTACTTTTCGATTCACCGAAGGTTGGATGCATCGCTACGGAGGTGCCGTTCCAGCCTTGATCATCGGATAGCATTAGGATGATGTTGGGACGATCCGCTCCCTGCACCCCTGGCATACTGAGCATGATCACGAAAAGCAAAAGAAGTCGGCTCAAATCAAATTTCATTCGCCATTCCTTTTCTGTTGTGGGTTAATCTTTGGTGCGACAACATAGGAAAAGGCGACCTCACCATTTCTTTTCGCATCCTGAGGGCCTATGAAAGTCTTGACATAGTCGATGCGGGCGGCGTCAGCCTCCACACGTACGCGGACAAATCCGGAACTTGGATGAAAGTCTCCCATGACATATCCGTATTCCGAAGCACTACGCGTATTGCCGACTCGCGCATGACTCGGTTGTGGTACCTCTTGATAGATAATGCCGTCCAACTCTTGTTTTGCGAAGAAATGATCGTGGCCATGAAATACGACCGAAACGCCAGCATCCACAAGCATTTGATGAATGGGCTTTCCCCAATCCTTGCGATAGGTATCAAATTCGTATTTCCCTTCAAGATTTTTTCCTCCCCATTCCCACAGAGTGGCGACTTCAACGCCGCCTCGTTGGTTTTGAATGGTTCCACCTACGAGATGATGAATGAAAACAAAACGATATTTCGCAGGCTTGCGCAATTCGCTTTTTAGCCATGCGTACTGATCATCGCCAAGAGTCCAGTACCAATTCGATCCCGCGGCAGCTTGAGTATTGCCTTTTTCACCTTCCTGCAGCGAAACGGTGGTGATGTTGCTGCGAGCGTTAGCGTTACCGCGTTGCCCCCCCCCGCCTCGGCGCTTGGATGTGGTGTAACGATAAGGGTCAAGGACAATGAATTGAGAATCGCCCCAAATCCAAGCATAGTAATTCTCGGGTAACCCAATATCAGCCTCTTTTTCTTGATTACCGGTATAGAAACTATTGGGAGCCGGATTAGGAAACAGCGACTTTCGCGTATTGGATGCCCATGTCATTGAACCTCGCCCGGCGGACTCTCCATCATGATTTCCCATCACGAAGAAAAGTGGCGCAGAGCTGCATAGATGAGAAAGGTAATAACGTTGGGCGAGATATTGCGGGTAGGAAAGTTCAGGCTTGACATACTTGCCAGTCATAAACGTATCCCCTAATTCAAAATGAAAATCAGGGCGATCCGCTAGCGCGTTTAATAGGGTGCGTGTGTAGACCGCGCCGCTAGAATTCTCATCAAGATGTGAATCGGCCGTCACTGAAAAAACAAAACTACTCCCAGGGGTTCGCGCGGTGTGGAAAGTATATTCGTCGCTGGTCAGACTATCCCCTTTCTTTTCACCTTCGAAAATCCACTGATAAACGTAGCGTGTATTGGGCTTTAATCCCTCCAGCAAGATGCTGTTTGCTTTGCTACTGACGACTTTTATCGATTTACTCTCGTCCCATGATGGACTATTTTCGGCGCGATAGCGAGCGTGACCATTTCCAGTCGCATTGTGGAGGATTCGAATATCGATGGACTTATCCGTCGGGCGTCCCAACAGAATATCGTAGGGATGGTCTGGTATATCATTCGCCGGTGGCGGTTTTTCATAGTTACCCAGGCGACTTCCACCCGGTTGTCCGCGGGCTCCCCGCTCGCGATTCGAGTTCTCTTGCGCGTAACCGCTGAGAGAAAAATAGAGTTGCAACATCAGTAAAGTGCTTGCGATTGGAAACATCCGCATGGTATTGGCCTTCGATTTTCGTTTGGCGGTCAGCAGTTGGTTTTTTACAAAAAGTTTGGCTCGGAAATTTATCGCGGTGCGCGGGTTCGTGGTGGTCGCGCTGGTTGCTCCGGCACGACATTGTTCAGATTCGAAAAATCGATTCGATTTTTTCCGTCAGGTGGCGACTTGACGACATGACGAAAAACGACGGTATTATCCAGCTTGATATCATCGGTCCAAATGAATTTCGCGCCCTCAAAATCATGTTCAAAAAAAGGTTGCTTGGGACCTACATCATCTTGTGAGTACTCTTTCGCTTTGGACCATTGAGTGTCGTCGAAATCAACGGCGAACCAGTTTTCGGGAATAGGTTCATTTTGAACGGTCGGCTTTGTCGTATCGCCGTTCAGCGGTCCCCACGAATATCTCTTGGCCTTCCAACTAGCGTTGGTAACCGTTCCATCACTAAACTTCAAACAGAAGCCACCGTCGCCAATGTTGGTATTGGCATATTCCATACCGGTTTGAGGATTCGCATTGTCCTTTGCCATAACCGCAATGGTCATGGGATAGGAGGGGAGCAGATCGACCGAAACCACGTTATGCGGGATGAATTTAATAGAGTCGACTGCAACCATTTCACCGTTGATGTACAGCACAAACCAATTGTCTGCATAGACATTGGCTTTGATCGTATCGGTCATTTGAGGCTTGCGAAGCTTTGTTGCCGAGGATTGCTTCGCTCCCTCTTGAGCTTGTAGCGAGTGAAAACTAGCCAAGACTGCGAAAGCAAAAACAGTAAATGTCAAATTACAGTAGCGCATAGATTTCCTCGCGATTGATTACTCTTGGATGATTCGCCGATCATCCGCATGATGTGATTCATGTAGAAAAAAGTCGTCCGCCAAATTATTCTGAGCTGCCAGCGACATTCGGATGGTGAGTCGATCTGATCCGTAGGGCATATCGATAAAACGTATCTGTTCGATCAAGCGACTTTCTTGGGTATAGGTTATTTCTACGCGGCGTGGCCCTCGATAGCCGCTTCTTTTCGTAGCCACCAAGAGTCGCGTGGATTCGGTTCGTGTTTCCGCTGTCGGATCGTCATACTCAACTGGTAAAAGATTGATCTCGTAGGCCGAATTCAATTGAGCCAGTGCATCGGTAAGGTTACACAACGACATCGAGTACTCGTGCCCTGGTACATCCCGACTAAACTCCTGAAGATTAGGACTCACGCGCACAGCACCGCCGGGTGGTACAGACCAGCTTACCTGTCCATCGCAGCCCGTGATGAATGGTTCTCCCGTCGATAAAGTTCGCATGAGTACAAACATACTTTTACCGCGTACGAACAGCCTTGCACCATTCAATGGAGGTTTCGGGGGACGGACTTCGCTGGCGGGGCGACTCTTTTGTTTTGCCCCTCCGATGACACTCGATTCGACTTCGATCGCGTAGGACCGATCTCTCGGTAACAACTGCGCTGCAATCACCTTTTGCAATTCGCTCTGGGCCGCGAATGCCGGTGCCCCCCCTCGCCACAGCACTATTCCAAAAAGAAGCGATGTAGCTACCGCGAACAAAACTGCGAGCCGACGTGGTAGGGAACGATTTGATTTTGCGAGCTTCTTTACCTTCGCAGTCGCTTCATTTATGGACTCACTTCCTGATTCGTGCTCATCAGCGTGATCGTCATCGCGACCAACTCCTTCGTGAGCAACTGAGTGAATCGCCGTTCGCGCGAGCATCATTCCATGCAATCGATCATGCAGCATCGCGGCTTCAACGAATTGTTGCATGTGACTAGGATCCGCAGCGAGCCACTCTTGAAAACTCAAGAGTTCTGCTTGGGATAGCTCATCATCTAAGTAGCGATCTATTAGCTTCTGCCAATCTGGATTCATCTCAATGTCTCCGCAGTCATCTGGCGGCGAATACATTCGCGAAGCAAGTCTCTGATACGCTGCAACGCTTTGGCAATGTTATTGGCATTGGAGTGCAATCTTTCTGCGATTGCGGCAGGCTTCAAACCTGTGGAGTATCGAAGTTCCAAAAGTTCAATTGCTTTTGGATCCAGCTTTCCGACACAACCCTGCAGATGCTCCAGCGATCGCTGTTGTCCAGCTAACTCATTAAAACCATCCGCTAGATTCGCGATCACTTGTTCATCGAAGGTTAGCAAATCCTTTTTTTGCCGACGCAGATAGCTGCGAATTTGGTTTCGGGCGATTCCTAGTGCCCACGTTTGAAACGGACGCGAGGGATCGTATCGCTCGTAGGACTCCAACACTGCAACGGCGACATCTTGGAGAATGTCATCGCGGACGGAAAAATCACGAACGACGGCAGCAATAAACGCAGAAACCACCGGCTGCACCAGTGTCCACTGCTTCGTTGCTATCAAGATTCGATCATCCACTCGCAGGCTCCCTTTGTTGATAATTGGTCCAAAGCTGTTTTTTATGACCGAAATTCTCTCAGAAGTGGGAAATTTTAGCTCTTTTCGCTCCTGGGGGCGTTTACCTAGACTCTCAGGATTCTGGCGGCCGATAGCTCTGGTAGACAGAAACGGGGGATTCGAAAGCAATTTTCCTGGTTTTCAGGCTTGGATTTCGGTAAGATTTTAAATCCCGCTTTGCCCCCGCCGCTTCACCTAGCCTTCGCCCCAAAGCTTCTATGATGCTGACGCGAAATTTGCTGTTTTCGATTCTGATTTGCACCGGCTTGACCGTATCGTTTTGCCAGAAGCAGACCGGGGCCGAAGTGGACTTCGAAAAAGAGGTTCGTCCACTGCTGCACAGCCATTGCTTTCGCTGTCATGGTCCAGACAAACAGGAAGCCAATTTTCGTCTCGATCAGTTATCGTTGGCGTTTGGGGAGGATCGAGCAGCGACCGAGTATTGGCAGGAAGTCTTGAACGCACTGCAAGCGGGTGAAATGCCACCCCCCGAGGAGCCTCAGTTTTCGGCAGAGCAGTTAGCCCTTGTTACCGACTGGCTAACCAACTCCTTGAAAGTAGCGATGGAAGCCCAGCGCAAAACCAATGGTCGCGTAGTACTTCGGCGATTGAATCGAACCGAGTACCAGCACACGATGCAGGAACTGCTCGGCCTGGAAATGGATTACTCTCGAGATCTACCTCCCGATGCAATGTCGGCAGACGGTTTTCCCAATAATGGCCAAGCGCTCCAGATCTCATCGCTCCAGCTCGAATACTATTTGTCTACCGCTCGCCGCGCTCTGGACCGCGTCTTGGTTCAAGGCGAGAAACCGTCCGCTTACGACCAGAGCTTTCCTACTAGCAATCTCGATGATTGGCTAGGAAATGCGCAGCGATCTAATGAGCTTGGCCGCAGGCAAGAATTCTTGGCCAGGATGACGGATGCCTATCCAGAAGAGGGCGACTTTATCGTACGCGTTCAACTCAAGGCTACATTAAAACCGAACACGGGCTATCCGTTGTTGGAAGTTGCTGTAGGCTACCGCCCCGACACCGAAATCTTGATGCGTGAATTCGATCTAGTCGAGATCACTTCGGCTGAATCTCAAACCTTTGAATTCCGCGGCCGCTTGGAAAACTTCCCGTTACCGGTACGAGGTCAAGGCAAGTATCCCGGCTTGGTCGTTCGAGTGCGTAACGTTTACGATGATCAATCACCACTACCTGCGGAAAAGAAGGATGAACAAGGAAAGCGTTTCTATCCCACCGAAGAGCATTTACCCACCTTGACGATTCAGTCAGTCGAGTTTCACGGAAATGCTTATTCTCAATGGCCACCCATCTACCATCAGCAGATACTATTTGACCCGCAAGGTGTGGATCGAGAAGATTTAAACTACGTCTCGGAAGTTTTGCGAAGATTTATAACTCGAGCTTTTCGACGTGAGGCAACCGACTCCGAGGTTGAAAAGTTCGTCGCCTTTTATCAATCGATTCGACCGGAATTTCCATCGTTTGTTGAGACAATGCGCGAAACGCTTGCGATGGTACTGATCCAACCCGATTTTTTGTTTTTGTTGGAGCCAGCGGATGAGGAAAAACGGATCATTAACGACTATGAACTCGCCTCACGATTATCCTACTTCCTATGGAGTTCGCTGCCCGACGAAAGGCTGATGCAGGCAGCGAGAGACGGGAAACTTAGGGAATCGCTCATGCTAGAAGTCGACCGCATGTTGGCGGATCCAAAAGCACAACGCTTTCTCCATCAGTTTACCGATCACTGGTTGCGATTGAATTATCTCGATAATGTGGCCGTCAATCGAGAGCGTTTTCCAGGCTTCGATGACCGCCTCAAGCAAGAGATGTGCAATGAGACCCGTGCGCTCTTTGCCGAAGTTGTTAAAGAAAATCTGAGCGCGACAACCTTATTGACCAGTGACTTTGCGATGCTCAACGAACCCCTTGCCAAACATTATGGCATCGCAGGTATCTTGGGACGCTCTTTCCGGCGTGTTCCCTTGGAGTTGAATTCTCAGCGCGGGAGTCTTCTCAGCCATGCCAGTATCTTGTTGAGCAATTCGACAGGTGCAGATTCTCATCCAGTACGACGAGCCGTTTGGATTCGTGACCGACTTTTAAACGATCCCCCCGCGCCGCCGCCTCCCAATGTTCCTTCCCTTGAAGAAGCGAATCCAGAATTCCATAAACTCTCCATTCGGGAACAACTGGACATACACCGCAAGAACGAGTCTTGCAACCAATGTCACCGCAACATCGATCCGTGGGGGATCGCTTTAGAAAACTTTGATGCTCTAGGCAAATGGCGAACAGAAATAGTTCAACAAGACGGCGACAAAAAAGAGACTCGCGCCATCGATACCATCGTTAGCCTTCCTGGCGGTAAAGAAGTGCAGGGGGCAGCTGGCCTGCGCCAATATCTGACGACAGAACGAAAGCAAGATTTTGCTCGCTCACTGATCGTACGCCTGCTAAGTTATTCGCTGGGTCGTTCTCTGGAATGGACCGACCAGGCGCCAGTCGATCAATTGTTGATTGAATTCGCACAAGATGACTATAGACTCAAAGCTCTCCTATATCGTATTGTGCAGAGTGAACCGTTTCAAACCAAGTAATCTATCAAGCTAAGCGGCAGGCTGGATCACCGCGAAAGAGATATCACTATGGCAAGAAAATCATGCTATCTAGATCGACGTACCTTCTTGATGGGCACGGGCGTATCACTCGGTTTACCTTGGCTGGAATGCATGACTAAAGCAGAGGATGCTGCTTCTAAACTGCAGCAACCTCCGCGCCGTATGTGCGGATTGTATTTTGGATTCGGCGTTGCTCTACCACCTGAAAAACATGAGCACGCGAAATGGCGTTGGTTTCCCAATGGGGAAGGACGCGATTATCAGTTTACCGAAACCTTGAAACCACTTGAGAGCTTACGCGAAAAACTGACAGTCCTGGGTGGTCTCTCCCATCCCAACGGTCGACGCATGGGAGCTCACGACACAGCAGATACCTTTTTGACCGGCGCCTTTCTGAACAACAAATTTTTGGTCAATACGATCTCGATCGATCAATTAGCCGCCAAATCCATCGGCGACCAAACTCGCTTTTCGTCGCTCGTCTTGTCAACAGATGGCGGTGTCGGTGAACCTACTCGATCCAGTACACTGTCGTATAACGATAAAGGGCGACCGATCCCAGCCCTTCATCAACCGAAGCAAATTTTCGATCGCTTCTTTGGTGCCGGCGATCCCGACTTGCTTGCCGAAAAGCGAAAACTTAAAAGCGCTTCGAGCATGTTGGATCGCGTTTTGGAAGACTCCCACTCGCTCCGCAATCGCCTCGGAAGTCAAGACAAAGAAAAACTAGACGAATATCTCAATGCGGTCCGGCAAATCGAACAGGGTGTAGAGCGTTCCCAACACTGGCTCGAGATACCGCGGGCAGAACTTCGCGATGAGGATCGAAAGCTGCTGCACTTGGACGCTGACGACAATGCACCACTCCAGTTTATTCGAACGATGTACGATCTAATTTATCTAGCGTTTCGCACCGATTCGACGCGCGTCGCCACCTATCAAATCACCAATATGGCCGACTGTTCGTCGAAAGCTGCCAAGTTCCCTCAATTGCAAGGTTTCAAAGACACATTGCATACACTGGCCCATGATTGGGATAAACCAGGCGGTTCGGAGCGATTAGGACAATGGGACCGATTCATGGCGGAGCAACTAGGTTACTTCTTAAATCGACTCGATTCGGCCAAAGAAGAAAACGGATCATTACTCGACAACTCAGTCATTTTGTATGGTAGCAGCAATAGTGTTACCCATGACAACAATAACTATCCGTTGATATTGGCAGGTGGAGCCTCGATGGGCTTCAAGCATGGTCGATATTTGAGATTCGGTGCGGAAATCCCGATGTCGAATCTGCTGGTCACAATGCTCAATCGCACCGGCATCGAGTGTGAAAAATTCGCCGATAGCACCGGCGAACTAAAAGAAGTTCTGAGCTAATTTGTCGCTGAGGAATATGAATTTCGATCCGATCGCCTTACGATTCCTTGGCTTATCTGTGAAACGCGGGAGTAAGTTCTGATTGCCCTGCGATTGGACGTCTGCGGCTACAGAATTCAACGAATGCAACTCGTCCTCCCCTTCATTTGGAGCTCAGCTATGACGATCTTTCGGATTATCATGCAGCCATTGATCCTTCTTGTCCTCCTACTATTGGGAGTCACCGCTTATGCGACCGATGAAGTTGCTCAGGAATTGGACCGATTCTTGAGCGAGGGTCGCCTGGCCGAATGTGAACAACATTTTGCAAAATTAGGTCAGTCTCCGCATGCGTCGGCAGAAGTTCACACGGCTCTCGGATTAACACGGTTCATTCAGGCAATTGAGTTTCTCGGACAATCAGGCTATCGGTATGGCCTGATCAGCCACCAGGCTCGCCTAATCCCGCTGTTCCGTATGCCAGTTCCCGTGAATCCCAAGCCAGAGAAACTGAGTTACCAACAATTGCGTTCGATCATTTCGGAGCTACAGACAAAGCTTCAAAGTGCAGAATCTTCTTTAGCTGTCGCAAATACAAAATCGATGAAGCTCCGATTCTATATCGGGAAGGTTGTCTTGGATCTGGACCAAAACGGAAAGCCTTCCGAGCGAGAAACGTTATGGCGAATTTTTGCGGAATTCAATCGTGGCATGGATGTGAGCCGGATCGAAACAGCAAACAGTGAGGCAATTTCAAATGAGTCTACGGCAGAGATTCGGCAAGCCGCCCAGGAATTTCATGTCGCCGTAGATGGTACCGATGTGCATTGGTTACGCGGATACTGCCATTTTCTTATGGCCTTTTGCGACTCGATTTTAGCCTACGATCAACAAGATCTTTTCGAACGTTGCGGCCAGTTGATTTTCCCAAATATCGACTCTCCCTATTTGATTTCTCCGAATCCCACTGCGAGAGAAAATGAAGGGAGCGAGACAGAGCTTGTGCTCGACGCCATCGCCGCCTTTCATTTAATAGACTTTAAATTGGTTGATGGCGAGCGCATGAAGTCGGCTCGTCAGCATTTGCTCATGGTAATTCGGCAAAGTCGTGAATCTTGGAAAAGGGCTTTTGAAGAAACGGATGATGACCATGAATGGATACCCAATCCGAAACAAACAGGCATTCTCAACTCCCCCGTGGGCAATGAGCTTATTGAGGGTTGGTCCAAAGTCCTGAACGAAATGGAATCTCTCTTAGAAGGAAAAAAGCTCGCTCCATTTGTACGTGATGAACCATTTTTCGGTGGACCTATGCCCCGAAAGGCAAAGCGTGGGATCAACCTCCAAAAGTTTTTTGATGAGGCTTCGGACTTTGACTTGATACTATCGATTCAAGGTAGCGGCGTGAAACAATATCTGCAGGAAGGTGAACTCTCTGATGCGGCGACTTGGGCTGAACTGACCAGAGTGTTTCGTGGGGATTTCTTTGGCTTTGCCGTTTGGTTTAACTAATTCAGATCCTATTCGGGTTTCATTGCCCGCAAAACGCGTCGAATTTTGGCAAAAATCACTTTTGTGCCGAGTCGATTTAGCGCCTCGTTTTTCATTTTTTTGTGCCCCGACGGTTCACGAATCATCGGAAAATTGGGCGAAGTTTTGAGATTACGCCCCCCTCTTGGTTTTCCTGGATTTCGATCGATCGATGGCAAGGACCGCCGTCGATAATTCTCGACCAAGGTCGCTTATACCGCTGGGTCCACATCGATTCATCATGTTAGATTTTGGTATGATCCATGGCTCGTTGAGACGGACAGACTTTCCCACCTTTTTACAGGGCCACAGAGTAATGAGCAGCAAATCGAACTACCCACCTCTTTCTCGCCGACGATTTCTAGCACATTCCAGTGCTATTGCCTCTGGCGTTATCGCGACAGGTGCGTTGACGGCAAACGCAGCCAGCTATTCTCGTATTTACGGTGCGAACGAGCGATTGAATATCGGTGCGATTGGCGTAGGTGGACGTGGGGGAGGGGATCTCGATGCCGTGGGTTCGGAAAACATCATTGCGATTTGTGATGTGGATTCAGGCGCGCTTACGGCAGCCGGTAATAGATACCCTAATGCTAAGAAATTTTTTGATTATCGTGAACTCTTAGAAAGCGCGAAAATCGATTCGGTTGTGATCGGAACTCCCGATCATCATCATGCGCCAGCGACGGTGAGAGCACTGCGCCGCGGGTTGCATGTCTATTGCGAAAAACCACTGACACACACAGTGCAAGAAGCGAGGCTTGTGACTGCTCTTTCGAAAGAAAAAGGGGTTGCAACTCAAATGGGCACCCAGAACCACGAGCATCCTGGATATTTACGATTGATTGAACTATTGCAAAGCAAAGCGATCGGTTCCGTGCGCTCAGTGCATGTCATTACCGATCGACCTGGCAGATGGTGGCCACAAGGAGTCGCTATACCCACGGATAAGCCATCGATACCAGATCATTTGAAGTGGGATCTGTGGCTTGGCCCAGCCCCGCAGCGCGACTATCACAGCGCTTTTGCACCTTTCCGCTGGAGGGGATGGTGGGACTATGGTTGCGGTGCTATCGGTGATATGGCTATTCATTTAATGGATCCAGCCTTCTGGGGTCTTAAGCTGGGCGGACCAGTGACCGTAACTTCTTATGGCCCTACACCAGATGCATCTTGCGGTCCGAAATGGATGCATACGCGATTCCAATTCGCGGCGCGAGAAGAACTTCCGCCGGTCGAAGTTCATTGGTACGAAGGTGAAACTTCTCCACCGCAGGAAATAGCAACCGACTTACCCATGAATGGATCGTTATTCATTGGAGACACCGGCAAAATTGCTATTGCCCATGATGGATTTCCGAAGCTACTTCCAGCGGATCGTTTCGCTGACTTTACACCTCCCAAACCATATCTGCCGGAGTCACCTGGTCACCATTGCCAATGGATTGAGGCAGCAAAAGGCAATGGCAAAGCGAGCAGTTCCTTTGACTACGCGGGGCCTTTTACAGAAGTGGTCTTGTTGGGTAACATCGCTTACCGAACTGGACTGGAGATCGTCTATGATCCAAATCAAGGTCGCGTCACCGAAGTTCGCGCGACTGAGGCCAAGCCAAATTTGAATAAAGATGAAGGCATCGCAGCGGCAAATACATTGCTCTCGAAGTCTTATCGCAAGGGCTGGGAAATTTAATACAACCTTTTTTCAAAACGAGCGAACCGTATCACAGGCATCGAAATTTCGATGCCTGTTTTCATTTACGGTCGCCGAGGATCAAGAATTGCCCTTTTTCAGGGTAGTGAGAGAAGGTTCTCACGTTATCAAAGTTGAATTCTCTAGATTTTGAACGGGGGTGGATTATGAGAAGTCATTATGTCTTAGATGCCTGGGAACCTGATATTTTATTGGGTTTAGATGCTCACGAAAATCAGCCCTCCATTGGGTTCAATCGATTGGTGAACGAACGAATTTCAAAGGTAAACTCTTCTCCGTTAGTCCACAACGAGGATTCACCCATATGTACGATCGCTCCAACCCGAAGTGGCAAAGGTCGTTGCGTAGTGATACCCAATCTACTTCGCTATTCGGGATCCTGTATCGTCCTGGATATCAAAGGGGAATTGGCATGCGTGACCGCACGTCGTCGTCGCGAAATGGGACAGGACGTTTACATTATCGATCCAACTCGTACGCTCAGCAGATATGGTATCGATTCTAGCCACATCAATCCTTTGGATAGTCTGAAGTTGCCAGGCTCAGATTTTGAAACCGATACCGCTTCCATTACAAATATGTTGTGTTTGGACCACAAAGGGTCGAAAGAACCTTTCTGGGATTTAAATGGCTCCGCCTTACTGCAAGCGGTTCTGACACTCGCGGCTACGGATCCAGATCCTGAGAAACAAACTCTTGGTCAGGCAGCGGAAATCCTTACAGCGGATGACGTAGTCTATTCCTTGGCGGTAAAGTTGGACACGCTGGGCTTGAAGATGAACCGTATGGCGCATCGAATTTTGGCTCAAATACTTCAGATGCCTGATATAACTCGCGGCGGCGTAATCGCAACCGCTCAAGCCTACTTGAAGCCGCTGATGACCTCATCGATTCTCTCCTGTCTGTCGTCGAGCAGCTTTCCCTTACAGCGAATCATCGACGGCGATCCGATAACCGTCTATCTTGTAATGCCCCCATATCGACTCTCCGCTTTAAGTGGCTTGGTTCGCCTTATTATCGGAACGTTTCTCAACGCGATCATGAGTCGCAAAGAACGACCGTCTATTCCAACGTATGTCGTTTTAGATGAAGTCGCCCAACTAGGTAAGTTTTCGGCCTTGGAAACTCTCATCACGCTATGCGGTGGTTACGGAGTTCGTACCCACATGTTTTGGCAAGATACTGCGCAGATACGCTCTGCTTATCCAGATTCATGGGCCACAATACTGAACAATTGCGGTATTGTTCAGTGGTTCGGTGGTGGAAGTACAGAGTCGTTTGCCGATTCTTTTTTCCAAAGCAAAAAATCCAATTGGCAATCTGGCGCTGAAATCAGCCAATGGATTTCTGTAAGAGGTCGCTCAACTCTCCAATGCGGAAAACTCGATTATCTGAGAGATGCGCCGGATGAAATCTATGATCCGAACCCCATCTTTCGTCCCGCGCGATCGGGCACACTGCTGTGAGTAAACCGACCTCGATACCACAACTTTTAGAGTGGGATCGAGGTTTTTCATTAAGCTCGACTTTTTCCGTTTTAAGCGGCTTGTGTCAGCCCATAGTCTATCAGCCTTTGCACAGGACGGGATAGTTTTCGAACACCCTCGCCTCCCGGGGCCTGTGCGAAAACCCATTCCAGCCATAAA
>JBIKMB010000356.1:0-4508 GCA_044359485.1 Pirellulaceae bacterium
CGTAACTCAAATCATCATTCCACTTTCTTCGATCCGTTCCCTTCAGGTTTGAGCTGACTGCTGCGAGTAAAGCGAACATTGGTCTGCACCGCAGCCATCTGCGTCAAGAAATGTTCAACGTTCGATCTCAAATCTGATTCAAGCTGTTCTCAATCCCTCAGCTTTTTCGTTGGCCAAATCACCTTTGTCAATGCAATCTAGTTTTTGCACAGGGCGGCTTCAGATTGCGGCTAAGGCTGCACTTGATACCAAGAACTGGAAGTTGGTTTGGCGTTTGAATCAACTCGATTTGAATCGTTCGTTAATTGAAGAGGCGATCCGTCGCGCTGAAATGAAAGGGTATCAGTAATGCGATTTCTCTGTCTTTGTCCAACCTACAATCGCCCCTGGCGGCTCCTCGAAGAATCCCTCGCCTGCTTTCACTCCCAGGTCCATAAGGATGCGTTCCTCTTGATCTACGATGATCTCGGTGCATTCCCCGAGCAACGTCACAGCAACTGGGCTCTAATATCCACACCAACTCGCGAGCCCGGCATCGTCGAAAAATACAACCGCATGCTCGAGCTCGCCCAAGAATTCGGTCCCTTCGATGCGATCGCCTTATGGGACGACGATGACATCAGCCTTCCCAACCATCTCCACTACCACGCGCAAGTGCTCCAAGACTACGAACTGAGCTACCCCAGTCACGTCTACAGCACCTATACCGGCCAGCGTCTCATCGAGCCCTCCGGCGGCCGCTTCTGGGCGTCACTCGCCATTCGGTACGATGCTTTTGTTCGAGCAGGGGGATTTGTACTGACCAGAAGAGCTGATTTTGATCAGCAGAGCTTAGGGAAGTGGTTGCTGAAATACACGCACGACGCCTCTGGTATATTCGATGGGCCCACGTGAGTATTTCGCTGGACAACTTCAGGAGAGAATCATAGTCAAACAAGGATGTTGGGGCCAGACGATGAGAATTGGCATTGTCGCTGCAAAACCTAAAACTCAAAAACAGGCCCAAAGGTATTTTGTGGGCAATCCCAGCAACTAGATCCTCATATTACTACGGCGAATTGAAATTCACTGGCAAATACAAACTCCAAATTTCCGAAACATTCGCGCAAAAAATTCGTGCAATTCGCGTAAAGGAGCGATCCAATTTGGGATCTTAACCCAATCCTCGAAAACACGAATAGGAAGTATAAAGGGGATTGCCTGCATTACAAAGAACAAATCCGTCCCCGCCTTCTACGCTCCGACAATTAAAAGTTTAAGATCGCTCGTGAACGATTCCTCACCGTCCAAATGCTTCACTCAGTCATCTTGTGTTGTTTACGATCGCAAAAATTGCAGGTCGAGCAACAAAACGGCGTACGCTGAACTCCACAATTCTTATAGTTAGCTAATAGCACAAATATAACCATCCCGTTCCAAACGAAACTCACTGGACAAAAGGCTTTCGTTTGAAATCCGCGATCATTGGCACTTTCTCGTCGACAAACTTCCGCAGGAATTTACTCATGCCAAAGTCCTTTTCGAATTTCCTTTCTTTCGCATGAATTGGAACCACGGTAAAGAAGTTAATTGCGCCACCACTAAACAAAAGCGGTTCGCGTAAGTTCGCAAATCTCGGTACCAAAAGCAGGCTCGATAGCTCAGTATCTGGCCCAAGCGAGTGTTCTTCTGCACTAAACGAAATAATTGTGGAGGGTGGAGCCAACCACGACTTTGCAATATGAGGAGCATATGCCGCTCGTCGCAAAACACTCATTGGCCACGACCACTCCTCAACCTCCTTGTTTTCTATCGGATGATGCCATGTCTCTGGCAAATGCATGACAAGTTCCGCAAACCTCCATTCATTCTGTCCCGCGGGCACATTCATGGGTAATTCGCTCATTCCTGTTGTGAATAAAACGTAATAGGGATGAACTTCGTTCGGTGAAATGCAGTGAATTGAAATCGAAAGCCCCGACATCTGTGGTAGTAGCTCATGCTGAGCAATTTCATCAATTGGTCCGAATCGAGTCGCCATGTAGTCAAGAATTTCGTCAACTCTCGATCGGTTTCCATCCTCTTTTTTCTTTTTGATTTCTGGCTCCCAAATGGGTGCATCAATCCCTTCAACCGGTTCACTACAACCATACGACTTTAAAAGCTCTAGAAGTTCCTTATTGCGGCTCAGCTTTGCCTCGGTAAAGGCATTAATGAGCGAGCCACTCATATTACGATAACAAGCCTTTGAATCCACTCCTTTTTCTAACAGATACCTCACTACTTCCAGTTGTCCATTTTTGGCAGCCCGAAGAAGAGGATTTTTTAACGCATCCGCATAATCGATTACCGATCCTGCCTCGTACAACATACGAACAATCTCAAGGTACCCATCAGATGCTGCATAGGTAATTGCAGGAGCCCACCAAGTTCCTGACCTAAAGTTGATATCAACTCCATGATCAATTAGATAGCGAGCTACTTGAGCATTCCCATAACTTGCCGCAGTATGAAGCAAAGAATCTTCATTCACTTCTGCCTTTATATCATCCTCTGTACAGTATTTGACAAATGTTGGAAAATCTTCTTCGATAATGGCTTCGATTAGAATTCTATCCATTAAAATGCCCTTTTTTCTTTGCTACATTTTCTCAGGTGGGAGATATTCCTCCCTGAGCTGCCCATTCACCCAGTTGTCGAAGTTTCTTTTGCACTTCCTTTAGCGATCGAGGCTTCTTAAAGAATTCTTCTAGCTGTTTCACTACATACTCTATTGCTTCATGCGAATGTACCCCCCTATTTGGTGCGTACACGAAAATATCCGTACTCATGAACGGATCAATTCCGTGCTTTTCCCAGAGGATCTTTTGTATTTCGACAACTCTCGTCGCAAGTTCTTTACTGCCTGCGAGTTTGGCCAGAATATGATGTAAGTGAGTGTCAACTTCATCCGGTTTCAGGTTTTCAAGTGCTTTCAGGTCTTCTGGGTCCATGTGTTTACGAAAATCTCTGACCATTTGTGCCAGTTCGTTGTATCTGGCTAGTTGATTCTTGCCCAGTGATTTAGGATTTTTTAGATACTTGGCTCTTAACTCCAAGAACTCGCTGCAATTCCAGGGCTCAACGTTGTGTACAAGGATTCCATTATCCGTTATCTCGTAGACGTTTTCCCCTGCAATTTCAATGTTATAGACAGACTCGTTTACGTTTAATTTTTCAATATGCGTAACTGCAAGTAGCCCATTTCTACACTTAACAAGGTCTTCGTTACTAAGTGCTCCAAAACCTTTCCATTGGTTCTTGAGCGGACACCACACTGGATGATTGCTCGTTGCTGTAACCTGCGTACCATTTTCAAACGTGACACGAACCAGGTTTCCGGCATTCCTAGAGCCTGTTTCAAAACCGTCTTAAGCAAATATATCCACAAGCTAGGTGTATAAAAGCTTGATAGATTCGACTGTGGTATTCGTAGCGTACAACCAATCGGCGAAATTGTCCGATCCAGGAAATCGTTCTTTCGACGATCCATCTGCGCGAGTAGCGGCGCATCCTTCGGCCATCCTGGCGAGAGGGGCGTTTGCGATTTTGTCGATGTGGAGAAATGAGCAAAAAGTTCTTCTCCGCCAGTTCATCTCGGAGTTCATCACTGTCATATCCCTTATCTGCAATCAACGGTGTTGGAACCTCTGGATGATAGGCTTGATCTACGGTTTCCGATGCGAGTTTCACCTCAGCCCTCTCGGCCGAGTGCGTGGAGCATGCCAAAGGTATTCCCGTGCCATCAGCCACCACCATCCACTTTGTACCCTTTCCACGCTTGGTTTTTCCAACGTCTTCGCCCCTTTTTTTGCGGGAGCAAAGCTTCCGTCTATGAAAAGTTCATCCCAACTCATTCGCCCTTGCTCGTTCAATTCATCGATGAAAGCATGCCACATTTCGAGGAATACTCCCGCCTCGTCCCACTCGACTAATTCCTCCAGCACGTGCTGGGGAAGGGAAATCTTTCTGGTAGATCTTTCCAGCGAGCGCCACTTTTGAGAACCCATAAGATGCCTTCAAAGCAGCTTCGGTCGTCAGCTCTCGGTCGACCACCCTTGGGGTGCTCCACTTTCGGAATGAAGCGCCTTACCTTTTCCCATTGCTCATCTGTAAGTAAAACCTCGCGCCGTCCTGACATCGATGGACTCCTTTCGATATCAGGTGTAACTTATCAAGAGAATTAACAAAAGATCAGCATTTCAGGGTTTTGAAACAGGCTCTAGCAAGTGGTGTTCGGATGGTAGCTAATTTGTAGACATGGCTTTGTATGTATTTGCGAGATGTTATCTATATGTATTACAACTATGTTATTCTTTAATGATGTAAGCAGAAGGTAGCCAACCAAATGGAAATGTTTTTATCTTTGCATTTGGCAGGTGTTCGCGTACCGCACGGGTTTCACCTGGGGACAACTCGTGGTTAAACTGATCGAGTAGGAGAATGCCCCCAGGTACAATTCGAGGCCACAAATACTGGATTCCATGTGC
>JBIKMB010000133.1:0-15161 GCA_044359485.1 Pirellulaceae bacterium
GTGGGTGGATTCCAGGTTGGCTATGTCGACAATCGCTTGTTCGATGTAGGGGAAGAAATTCGCCGCCGCGTAGACAACCAAGGAACCGTTCGCATGCTGGTTCAAGATTTGCGTACCGGAAAAGTCAATCTGCTGAATGTTAATTTGCAAAACGTTTCAATTTCCGTGCGTGGCGATGTGGTCTGGCGTGATTTCGGAAAAGTTCCTGTCGGCGCAACGTTGCAAGTTCGAGTAGACAACATCTCGCGACCTTATCAAGCGATTGGCGGCGGGATCCTCAACACGCTGATTACCCAAAATCAACCCATCCCCTACGAACTTAATCTCGATCCAAGTTACCTGGTCGCTGGAGAGCGTTACCAGATTCAAGCCATGATCCGTTCGGGAGATCAAGTGATTTACGCTTCGGCTCAACCCCTGCTGATCGATCCGACCCGCGGGTCACTGAACAACATACGCTTGGAAATAGTCCCTGTTGGTGGGGCATCAACCGGAGGCAATTACTCGGCGGCTTATTCAACGAATGTCAATCTGATCAATGATTATTACCAACGCTATCTCAGTCGCGTCCCCACTCAGAGCGAGATGACAGCGTGGTTAGAATATTTCGCACGGGGAAAGTCGATTGAAGACCTCCCTGTGACCCTGTTGAGTTCGACGGAATTTTATGAGCGAGCAGGTAGCACTGACGCTCGTTTTATTGACAAGATGTTTCGGGTGGTCGTCAATCGAGCACCTTCCAATGAAGAAACCAACCAATGGCTTCAAAAACTTCTCCGTTTAGGACCTCAAGGGCGATCGCAAATTGTGAAGGAGTTTTGGAAAGCAGCCGGTCCACGATAGCCAACTCCACCTGAATGAAGGGTTCGTTCATCCGGATGGAGCGTTATTTCGCGATTGACCATGCCGACCAAAACGGATAATTTTAACTAGTTAAGTAGTGGTCTCCCCTGAATTTACGACAATCAGGTTGCGTCTTGCGGTCAAAGGGACTTGCATGGCGTGGGGCCCACGTTGTCTTTTGAAATGTCAGGTCCAAATCGACCATGGAAATGCTAGAGCGTCTGTGGGAAGGCACTGGATTGTTTGTTTCCGGATTGATGCAATCCTTTGAACGAACGGTCACCTCTCTGTTTGGTACATCCAACTCGCACATCGTTCGAAAAATGATGACGCGAGTCACTCGTATCAATGCCCTAGAAGAAGAACTCTCCAAGTTGTCCAATGAAGAATTGCGCGAGCAAACCGCGAAATTCAAACAGCGCTTGCGGGATGGCGAATCGCTTGACGAAATCCTCGAAGAAGCCTTTGCGACCTGTCGCGAAGCGGGCAAGCGTTATCTAAAGATGCGGCATTACGATGTGCAGCTTATCGGAGGCATGGTGCTTCACAGTGGCTCGATTGCTGAGATGGTAACCGGTGAAGGAAAAACTCTAGTGGCCACTTTGCCGGCCTACCTAAATGCGATCGAGGGTCGCGGCGTGCATGTGATCACCGTGAACGATTACCTCGCTCGTCGCGATATGGAATGGATGGCGCCTCTTTACATGGGTCTCGGCTTGACAGTTGGCAATATCCAAAGCGGCATGGAAACTGCCGAACGCCAGAAATCTTATGCCTGCGACATCACCTATGGAACCAACAACGAATTTGGATTCGATTATCTGCGCGACAATATGCGACCCGCCGCACGCGACGACAGTCGATTTCCCAAACACATGCAACAAGTGCAAGGTCCGTTGAATTACGCGATCATTGACGAAGTTGACAATATCTTGATCGACGAAGCTCGTACGCCATTGATCATTTCTGGTCCAGCTGAACTCGACCTTGGAAAATATATCGACGCCGATCGCATTGCGCGAGGATTAGTAACGGGCAAGCATTTCACCGTTAATGAAAAAGATCATAACGTCAGCTTGACTGATGAAGGTGTTCGCGCAGCGGAACGACTAGCGGGAGTAGAAAGTTTTTACACCGCTGGCAATATGGAGTGGCCGCACTTAATTGATAATGCATTAAAGGCACACTACCTTTACAAACGCGACGTTAACTATGTGGTTCGCGACAATGCGATCACCATCGTTGACGAGTTCACCGGTCGTTTGATGGAAGGACGCCAGTGGAGCGACGGATTGCATCAAGCGGTCGAAGCCAAAGAAGGGGTCAAGATTAAAGAAGAAACTCAGACACTCGCCACAATCACGCTGCAAAATTTCTTCAAGCTTTATCGCAAGATCTCCGGTATGACCGGTACGGCCATGACGGAAGCGAACGAATTCTTGAAGATTTACGGGCTGGATGTCGTCGCGATCCCCACCAATCGCACGATGCAGCGAATTGAACACCCCGACGCGATCTTCCTCTCCGAACGAGAAAAATTCAACGCCGTTGCCGATGACATCGAACGGGTGCATAAGTTCGACATTCTTGAACTGAAAGATCGCAAAGAAATTGTCGGCGAAATCGTAAAGGAAACTGACACTGAGCTTACAATTATTCCGCATGAATCGAAGGAAAAATCAACATACCCCAAAGAACAAATCGAGAAAATTGAACGCAAGGGACGTCCAATATTGATCGGTACGGTGTCGATTGAAAAAAGTGAAGTTCTCTCCCACTTATTGGATCGACGCGGTATACGACATCAAGTCCTCAACGCTAAGCATCACAAACGCGAAGCAGAAATCATCGCGCAAGCCGGGCGACGTTTTGCCGTCACGATAGCTACCAACATGGCAGGCCGCGGTACCGACATTATTCTCGGTGGTAATCCTGAGACGATGGCCTGGGCTCAGCTGCAAGACCAATTTCCTACACGTCTGGAGGTTCCCAAGGAAACCTGGGAAAACCTCGTCAAGGAAATAGAGACGCGTGAAAACATGAAACCCGAAGGTCAGGCGATACGCGAGCTAGGCGGACTGTATGTGGTCGGCACGGAACGACACGAATCGCGTCGTATCGACTTACAACTTCGAGGTCGTTGCGGTCGTCAAGGCGATACCGGTAGCAGTCGCTTCTTCCTCTCTCTGGAAGATGACTTGATGCGAATCTTCGCTGGCGATTGGGTTCGCAACTGGATGAGCAAGATGGGAATGCAGGAAGGCGAACGCATCGAAAGCAATTTCGTGTCGCGACGTATTGCTGCTGCTCAAAAGAAAGTCGAAGAACGCAACTTCGAAGTCCGAAAAAATTTGCTCGAATATGATGAGGTAATGGATCAACAGCGTAAGCGCATTTACGGATATCGACAACGTATTTTGGCGGGTTTAAGCTGCCGAGACTTGGTGCTGGAACAAATCAAACAACAAATCTCGCACAACGTTGCACAGTTCCTCGATCCAATGTACGGCGCGGATACTTTTGCGAAGTGGGCTGGCAACCAATTGCATTGCAAACTGGAAGGAAGAGATTATCGCGGTCAAGATGGTGAAGCGGCCGCCGCCTATGCCCATGAAGTGGCTGAAAGAGCTGCCGAAACAGCCATACTGGATGCCATCGACGAGAATATGCCTCGAGAGGACGATTCATCCGATTGGAACTTGGAAGCTCTTTCCAATTGGTATAAATCAAGATACGGAATTCTCTACACCTCCCATCAATTAAAGAAAATCGATCGAGATAAAATCGACGAAGAGCTAATTGAGAAAGCCCGCGAACAACTCGCGAAAGTCGACCTAACCCAAGGCTACACCTATCTCGATTCCGACTACGGATTGAACATGGCTTTGACTTGGTTTAAAGGCAAATTCGGTCTTGATGTCGATGTCGAGAAACTAAAAGGCCTAGAAGCGAACGAAGTTGTGCAACAACTCATTCGAAAAGCGTTCGAAGCCTACGAAACGAAAGAGGTCTATTATCCAGTCGTCGGAGCATTGCAGAATTTTTCGCAGCAGACTGGTCCCAATGAATTCAGTGTCAATCGCGAAGCTCTGGCGGCTTGGGCCGGCCAACGTTTCCAGTCACCCCAACTGAGCCAACTCATCCTGGAAGATGACGGAAACAACGTTTTCGAAGCCCTGGCCGAAGCGAACAAGCAGATGCTGTCTAAAGCTTCTGCAACAAGCGATGAGATCGATAGCTATGTCAACGAACTGTTCCGTGGTTTAGGTCGCGAGAAAAGTGTCAAAGCTGCGAGATCCGCCAATCGAAAAGTATTTGATAAGTTGGTCCAATGGGCCACCGAAGACTTGGGCGACAAAGTTACAGAAGATGAGTTGCTCCGCTGGAACAAGGAAGATCTGGAACTTAGACTGCGCCGCAATATCGATGATAAGTTCTATCCCGAAGTCCGCCGCATGGAACGTTCATTGCTGTTGAATATCGTCGATGAGTCTTGGAAGAATCACTTGCTTGCAATGGATCATCTTCGCAGCGCCGTTGGCCTAAAAGGCTATGCTCAAATCGATCCTAAAGTGGAATACAAACGGGAAGGGATGCGGCTGTTTGAACAAATGTGGTTCAGCATCGGCGAACGCATGACCGATTTGGTCTTTCGTGTCGAAGCACTAGAAATGGCGCCCATCCGTTCTTCGATGGTCGAAACTCAAGCTCGCCATGAAGAAGCGCCACGCATCCAAGCTCAACAGGTTCAGCTCACCAAAGAGCAAGAGATTCAGGCCAAAGCTGTCGCCGCATCCGACGAACCGGTTCGCGTTGATCCCATTCGCAAGATTCAGAATCGCGTCGGACGCAATGATCCATGTCCTTGTGGCAGCGGCAAGAAGTATAAAAACTGCTGCTTGAAAAATGAAAAAGTCGCCTAAGATTTTGAACCGATGTATCCTATCCAATGAGTAATTGCCTACACGAATGGAGTCGTTAAGGTGCTCAGACAACTCGCTCTAAAATGGCTTTTAAATGGCGTGTATGCGTTGTTGTTGCTCGCATTCACGCCATGGATGCTGTGGCAAGCTGTCCGCACTGGCAAGTATCGTGAAGGCTGGATGGAAAAACTTTTGGGCAAGGTACCTAATCGCTGTTCGGAACGAGCTTGCGTTTGGTTCCATGCCGTGAGTGTGGGTGAGCTACAATTATTGCGCCCCTTGATTCGTGAATATCGATTGCGATGGCCTGACTGGGATATTGTCGTTTCCTCGACGACCGTCACAGGCAGAAAACTCGCTCGGGAAAGCTACCCCGATCTTATCACCTTCTATTCGCCTTTGGATTTTAGCTGGGCCGTACAAACAACCATCAACCGAATCCAACCGAATCTCATTATTTTGGCAGAACTTGAACTCTGGCCAAATCTGTTGAACTTGGCCGAAAAAAATCGCGTTGATGTCGCGATCGTCAATGGTCGCCTGAGTGAAAAAAGCTTTCGAGGATATCGACGCATCAACTGGCTCACACGCACGATGCTGAAAAAATTGCAGTGCATTGCAGCACAAAATCAAATTTACGCACAGCGATTTACAGAACTGGGAGCGGAGCCAAGTCGAGTAACAATCACCGGATCGATCAAGTTCGATGGGGCCAATCCCGATCGGCAGCATCCGGAGGTACAGCAGCGAAGACAATGGGCGGGGCTCAAGGAAAACCACACCGTCTGGTTTGTGGGGAGCACTCAAGATCCTGAAGAAGCGATGGCCGTTGAAATCTTCAAAAGACAAAAGCCCCACTTCCCCGATTTAAAATTGATCGTGGTCCCCCGTCATGCCGAGCGATTCGATAGCGTCGCCGCAATGCTGGAAAGTTCGGATCTAAAGCTCGCTCGTCGAAGCCGCTTGAAATCCGCAAGCAATCTCGAGTGGGATGTTTTGCTGGTCGATTCCATTGGCGAATTGAGATGGTGGTGGGGAGTTGCCGATTTGGCTACGGTAGGTGGAAGCTTCGGTAATCGCGGTGGCCAGAACATGATTGAACCCTGTGCCTATGGTGCCAGCGTGAGCTTCGGTCCCAATACACGCAATTTCCGTGACATCGTCGAAGAACTGCTTAAGAACGAGGCCGCGACCGAGTTAGCCGACCAGGACGCTTGGGAGAATTGGCTGGTCACACGCCTGAGCGATCCACAAATAAGCCTAAAAGAAGGCAAAATCGCTGCACAATGGGTCGCTAGTCACTTGGGAGCTACCGCCCGAACACTTTTCTGCCTTGAACCGATCGTCGAGTCGCACTCACGGGCACGCACCTTACCGTTCCGCCGCCCCGAAGCCGCTTAGCCGCAGCGTAAAGGCATCCTTTTTGCAGCACCGAATCCTAGCCGTTCTGCAGTAAGCCTTAAAAGCATTGCGAAATCGACCCATTTTCGCGACAATGTTGTTCAAACATTTCGCCAGTTTCTAGATGGCACTTCTTGACCCGAACACTCCCCATCTGTCACGCTATTAGGGGATGAGATATAAGTGAATTTTTGGACTTTGAGAGGAGCCAGCGTCGATGCTTAGAAATTGGACCGTGGCTGTCAATCTGTTTCTTATCGCGTCTTTCTTCGGTACCCCGACGGCGATCTTCGGTATCCCGACGGCGATGTTGCGCGGTGATGAAACCGAAACCAACTTTCGCTCTCGAGCCCTGGCCAACGGTGAATACCTGCTGCTTGCCCCAAACACAAACAACACAGCAGCAACCGCTGTGACAAATCCGCAAAATCCAGTCGGTCCCAACGGCGCTGCTGGTGGCGCGAGCATGGCAGATTTCGGTATGCTCATGAATCTGATTCAAACCACGGTCGATCCCGATTTATGGGAATCGGGCGATGCGACCATGCAAGCCTATCCAGGTGGAATTTATTTGGATGCCGACGGCGTTGTTCGGCGTTGCAAAATAAATTCAAAACTTTCGAACGCAATTTCCGTTGATGAACCAGTCGCTCAGGCTGGCTGGCAACAATTGGCTAAACGGCGTGTTGTGTCGCTCAAACGTCTTTTGCAGGCCGTCAATGATGCCCAACAAAAAGGCCTGGCCTGGAATCGTGAAATCGCAACGCTTGCGGGATTACACCGTATCGATTTTGTACTTCTTGATAAAGAAAACGCAGACTTGCTTTTGCTTGGTCCCGCAGGAGGTGAAATTCGAATCGAGAATGGCGCATGGATATCTGCTGTGACCCAAACGTCACCCGTTTTGCTGCAAGACGTTCTGGCAATTTGCAATGCTTTTGATAATGACCAAACGCCGACGGTTTTATGTAGCCTTGATCCAACCCAGGAAGGGATCGCTCGTATCCATGCATTGCTCAGTAAGCCGAACGCGGCCGCTCAGTTAACTCGCAACCCGGCACGAGGTATGGAAGAACTTTCGCAAACCCTTGGAATGCATCAAGTTTCGATTTCTGGTCTCGATCCCGCTTCGCCAACCGCGTTGGCACTGTTGGAAGCAGACATCCATATGAAACGACTCGGTCTTGGACTTGAAGTACCTCCCAACGGCCTGATGAATTATCCCGACTGGGCAGAGAAACTAGGCTTGCAACCCAGCGGACAATTGCTTCGCTGGTGGTTTACTCCCGACTATCCTGAAATTCAATGCAACGCAGAACAAACTCTCTTTGCATTTCCCAACCGGCGAGTTCGCTTGGAGAGCGAACGTCAGAGAATGGATGCGGCTGGAAATCGCAATGTCGATGCTTTGAAAGATGAAGCAGCCGACAAGTTTGCCCAACAATTCACTACCGAGTTTAGCGCAATACAACAGAAGTATCCTTTATATGGCAGACTCAGTCATATTTTTGATATCGCGATTGCCTGCAAATTGGCCAAAGAGAATAGTCCGTGGAACTCTCGCTATTCGATTACCAAAATCGCTGATGCACCAGTTCCCAAAGAGGTTGCCTCGACTACCGCTACAGGCACATGGAAAAATAAGGGGCAAGCCCATAAGTGGATTGTTATCTCTGGAGGTGTTTTATTGGACTTCAATCGCTTTGACATAAAAGCAAAACTCACTTCCACCTCAAGCTCTGCAGTTCCAACAAATCTCGTAAATAGCCAACCTGAACGTGAAGCTTTGCCGTATTGGTGGTGGGATACTTCCGCCAATGCAGATAATCAGTAACGTTTTTATCGATAGCCCGACTCACCATTTCGAATCGACTCCTAAAAAATTCATATTTTAATGCCGAACATGATGCGAAAAACTATTTTGACTGGCTTGCTTTTGCTGGGTGCCTTCGCGGTGCCAACCTCTTTCGTAGCCGCCCAGGAAAAAGCGGACACACCTCCAGCGCGAGCCGCCTCGCAAATTGCCAATTCAAATGAAATCTTGAAATTGATCCAGACCAATAAGTTCGACGATGCGGAAAAGAAAATCGACGAACTGCCCTCGGCTGCTTTCACCATAAAGTTGAGCATGCGATCAATGCTCGCTTCGGCTTTATCTCGCGCTGGCAATAACGAGAAAGCTGAGTCTCAGGAAGAAAAGTTGATAGCGGAATGGAAGGAAGTTTTTCAAGAAGGAAAATTTGCCGGCGAAATGCTGGCGATGCCTCTTCGTAATTTGCTTCAGGCTCGAACCGGAAAAAGCCCACCGGGCGATACTGCGAAGTGGGGTCGCGAAAAAATTACGGAACTGCTGAGCCTGCTTCCCCAAAAAGATGATCGTTCCGCGTTGCTTACAGAAGGTGCACTGGAATCGATACTGGCCGAATATCGAGCGAACTTTAATTTGCCCGAAGAAAAAGAAAAAGTGGATGGTTTGATTGCCAAGTTTCAAGAGGTAATTGAAAACGGCAAGCCCGAAGATCGCAGCAAGTATCTAAGTACTTGGATCAACCTGCGAATGCCACAGATTTTCCGCAAAATGGACACATCCACTGAAGAAGCGGATGCTGAAGCAAATGTACTTTTAGGCGAAGTTGCTACCTTAGGCGAGCCTACAACAGACCCCGCAATCTTCAATCTTGTCACTCGCATTCGTACTTCAGTTGCGCAGCGTGCGATGCGAATTGATCCCAAGATTGCGAAAGCTCAACTCGATTCACTTCAGGAGTTTCTCGAAAAGGCTTCTGCAGAAGGCTCTCCCGTCGCTCAGTTTGCAGAAAATGCAAAACGCAGTACAGATCGCATGTTGCAGTCGCTAGAGATGGAACTTAAGAGAGCCGAATTGATCGGCAAGAAATCGATACCCTTGGACGCAGAAGTTTTTGTCAATGGTAGCCCCATCACGGATGAAGAGTTGAAAGGTAAAGTGATCCTTCTCGATTTTTGGGCAGTCTGGTGCGGACCCTGTATTGCGACATTCCCTCATCTTCGAGAATGGCAGGAAAAATATTCCGACAAAGGCCTTGTGATTATCGGTGTCACCAAGTTCTACAAATACGATTGGGATGAAGAGTCCAAGCGAATCAAATCCGACAAAGAATTGTCACCCGAAAATGAACAGAAGGCTCTGGCTCTATTCGCCGAACATCACAATCTAAAGCATCGTTTTATGGTTACTCCAACCGAAAGCACTTTTTCGAAAGACTATGCCGTTAGCGGCATTCCACAAGCTGTGCTGATCGATAAAGATGGAACGATTCGCATGATCAAAGTCGGTTCAGGCGATGCCAATGCTCACGCCCTGGACGAAATGATCCAGGAATTATTGGGTGTTGAACAAGCTGGCGAATAAAGTTGTCTGAACCTCGTTTGATCTGAAATTCAACTGGTTGTAAAGCCGCTGTTCGTTGGGCAGCGGCTTGCGACGTTAAAAGGCCCACCTGCATGATTCCCTCTCGTACTCTGATTCTTTTTCCTTGCTACCAATGGGACGATTTTCCTCGTTCACTTGCCGATCGACAAGCTGCTGGATTACTGGCCGGCTGGACTGTTTTGTGGCATCCGCATCTTCTGGCATCCGCGAATCAACTTCCCGCATGGTCCCGCGCAGACCAACCACCCGATAAATGGGAAAATGTTTTAGCCATCTTGCCGGTCGCCAGTGAAAATCGTTTCCCGGACCAGTTGCGAGAGCGAATTGTATCGGGCGGCGGAACGCATCTAGCTTGCTCGCCAACCCGCCGTGAACTGTTGCTGCAATTACAACAACAGAACATCGTTCCCACTGCGCTACCGGCTGATACAGCCGATTTACTGGACGATTTTTTTGCACTCGGGTACTGTTATTTGCAAGTCCAGTTAATGACCCGACAACTGCGTTATGCGACGCATTTGGATCAGGCTATTTTCGAAGATCATTTGCTGCAAGCGGCTCGCGCCTTCCAAGAAGCGAATGCCGAAGTCACCCACCAAATGCTTCAATCTTGTTTTGATCAACTTGGCCAGGAACGCGACCACTTCTATTCACATGATACCCATATCATTGAAATCATTTTGGTAGCTGCGAGCACATTGGGTGCGAAGCTCAATGCCGAATTAGAACGTCCGCAATCCATCAATTTGTTGATCAATGGAAAATTACTCGAGAAACTCGCGGAAGTTAATCCAAAAGCTTTGGAGGTGATTCGAGAACGAATTAAAAATGGGACGCTTTCCATCGTTGGTGGTTCGTATTCGGATCTAGCGCATCCTTTACTAGACGCTGACTCCATTCGACGAGACCTGCAACTCGGCCACGACACCTTTCTGAAATATCTTGATCATAAGCCAACCGTTTTCGCTCGATACAAAGATGGTATCACACCCCAGTTCCCTCCCCTGCTGAGACGATTTGGCTATCAAGGCTCAATGCTCTTTGCGTGGGAAAGTGGTAGTTATCCCGAAGCGACTCAAGTAAAGTCGGCTTGGGAATCTTCTGATGGCACGGCCATCGACACTCTTAGTGGCAGCGTAGTCGATGGCTCTAATGCGGATAGTTTTCTCGGTATGGGAACCAAGCTAGGCCAGTCGCTGGATCACGACCATATTTCAACAATGATTGTCGCTCATTGGCCTGGATGTTCGAGCGAATTTATTTCCGATCATGCTCGCACGTCGACGCGAACTCCAGCACTTGGGAAATGGATGTCGGCAGAAAGATATTTTGAAATTACCGCTCATCCCTATCATCAGGAACGCTTAGCTGCCAACGAGTTCAAGCCAAACTATTTGACACAGTCGCTGGGTGCCAATGAAGTCGATCCCATCAGTTCGGTCTGTCGGTATCATCATGTGGCCACCCGTCTCCGCCAGGCGCAAATGATCTCCGTTCTGGCGGAGCAACTGAAGTCCCTCTACAGCGTTAGGCCTGCGGTTGCCAACGTCGAATCAGATAACGGCACTAGCCCGAAATCCATTCCAACTCATATCCAAAAAAATACGGATTTGACTAGCCTGTGGCAGACTTTGGATCGCCGTTTGCAATTCTACTCAGGCCTCCCGCGCCCAAGCGCCGATGAACTGCATCAAGCGATAACGGCGTACATCAACAAAGTGCTCCAAGAACTTACGGCGTTGATCAGCAAGGGGGCCAAAAATTCAACTCCTGGTTCGATGGTTGTAAACCCAAGTTTTGTGGCGCGACGACTGCATTGGCAAGCCAACCAAGCTTTGACTTGCGCCGATAGCCCATCGGCTTTATATGCTCAATTACCGACGGCAACTGGAGTGCGCACGATAGCGGACCTACCTCCCTGCGGCTATCTCTGGTCTGGTACCGCGCTCTCCGCTAACGCTCCCAGAGGAAAATTGCCACGCTCAGCCAGTTTGGCATCTTCTGATGGCACTCTGGGTAATGAATTTATGGAAGTACAATTGGATCGCAAAACGGGACACTTGAAGTCATTGCACGTACCCAAAACTCGCGGCAATCGATTGAGCCTTCAAGTAGCGATGTATGATCCTCGCGGTGGTGGTACTTCCGAACGTCCCTACTCTGTGATGAAGGCAGACCGAGTCACGGTCACCGAAGCAACGTCAGTGTATGGCGAAATTTTGGCAACCGGTGGACTTTGGTTCGATAACGCCAAAGCAGCCGAATATCAGCTTGCGTATAAAGTCTGGCGTGGGAGTCGACTGCTGCAGATTTCATTGAAACTGGATCTGAAACGATCCTTGCTCGAGGAACCTTGGTCTAGCTATGTTGCCTTTCGTACAGCTTGGGCAAATGAATCGGCTGTCTTGTTTGGAAATGTATGTGGCAATCGCCAAGCTCTGTCGCGCGGTCGACTCATATCCCCAAACTTTATTGAAATCGATGAGGTGGAACATCGCACCACTTTGTTGATGGGAGGTATCCCTTACCATCGTCGGAACAATGAGCGATTTCTCGACAGTCTCATCATGGTGCGTGGTGAAACGCAATCTGAATTCGAAATCGCAGTGGGTATCGATTTACCCGAACCAACCATCGTATCCGAGACGATTTGGGATAGCCCGTTGAAAATCGACAATGTGCCCGGTCCACCGCCGAGCGGCCCATCCACGTGGTTCTTTACGGTAGAACCACAAACGGTCCTGGTCCATACGGTCGCCTCGCTGACCAATGATTCGGGTATCGTTTGCGGCTTGCGTGTTTTGGTACGCGAATGCCTGAGCAAACTAACAGCGACGCGTATCCGTTGCGTGCGAGATATCTCGAAAGCATATCGAGCCGATGAATTCGGCAATTCGCTTGGTTCATTGACGGTTGAGAAAGATTGCGTCTTGATCACGCTTTCGTCCCATGAGCATTGTTTGGTGGATATCATTTGGCAGACAACATCCGCAGAAAAAGCATAATCGTTTATGGCAGACTGGTTAGGCATGGATATCGGCGGCGCAAATATCAAGTTGGCAATGGCCAATGGATATGCGCGCAGCGAAGTCTTTCCGTTATGGAAGCATCCCGATCGTTTAGGAGTGGCCATCGGTCGAATGCTTGATACGACACCAGGTTTTGATGCAGTCGCTTTGACCATGACGGGCGAACTAGCAGATTGCTATGCGACTCGCGAAGAAGGAGTCTGTCGCATTTTGGAGCAATTGACAAATGTGATTCCAGCGAATCTCGTCAAAGTTTACGCTGTAGGGGGGCAATGGCTATCTCCTAGCGCTGCGGCCCGCGCCCCCTGGGACGTTGCAGCCAGCAATTGGCATGCTCTGGCAACCATGGCGTTGCGTTGGTCCGAGGGAAAATCGGGGATGTTAATCGACGTCGGTTCGACGACCGTTGACATCATCCCGTTTGGAAATCAGAAGCTTCAAACACCCGCCAAAACCGACAGCGATCGGTTACTCAGAGGGCAATTGGTTTACACAGGTGTTCGGCGCACACCTATATGCGCCGTCACACGTACACTTCCTTTGCGAGGGGAAGAGTGCCCGGTGATGGCAGAGGTTTTTGCCACCATGGATGATGCCTTCCTGATTTCGGGAGATGTCGGCGAGGATCCCAGCGATAACGATACCGCCGATGGAAGAACGCGCACTGTCGAATGCGCCAAAGCTCGTCTTGCCCGTATGGTCGGCGAAGATTCAAGCACCATGTGCCATTATGAACTGGAACAAATGGCACGATTCGCAATCGATCAACAAGCGGAACAACTCGGAACCGCGATCCGCAGAAATTTGCTGCACACCTCTCAAAAGTTGGACTTGGCCATTCTTTCAGGACATGCCGACTTCATCACCACGCGAGCTCTCGCCTACGCGCAATGGAACCCCAAGCTGATCAAACTGAGTGAGATGCTGGGAGAGTCCATCGCGCGATGTGCACCTGCCTATGGCGTAGCTGTACTAGCCATCGAATCACAGCTCTCCCATGGACTGGAAACTATCCCGAAGTGATCGATAGAGCCCCTGATAAATTGGAAAAAGTCGATCATAGGTTTTGACGGAATTCTTCTGTGGAGCGGTCTTGCTAACCACAGAAATCGTCGCTTTGCAAGCTTCTTCAATATTCTTGTAAGCACCATCACCGACAGCAGCCAACAGAGCGACGCCATAGGCAGGTCCTTGCTCAGCATTGATGGTACACGCGGCTTGACCGAACGCATCCGCCAAGATTTGCTTCCAGAGTGGACTTTTCGCACCACCACCTGATACGCGAATCTCTTTTGTTGGCACACCCAGGTCGCGAACAATTTGCAAACTCTCGCGCAGCGACAGGGCAACCCCCTCCATCACAGCTCGAGCCATATGCCCACGTCCATGCTTGTTGGTTAAGCCGATAAAGCAACCGCGAGCATTTGGATCTGCGTGGGGTGTGCGTTCGCCAGCAAGATATGGGAGGAACAGTAAACCTTCTGAACCAGCTGGCACGCCTTGTGCCTCCGCATTGATCACCGCAAAAGGATCGACGCCTTTCTTGGCCAACAACTCAGTGCACAGCTGGGAAACAAACCATTGTAACGAGCCGGCAGCCGACAGGGTAACACCCATCATATGCCATTTCCCAGCGACAGCATGACAAAATGTGTGCAGTCGACCTTGAGTATCGTATTGCGGAGTGTCGCTGTGAACGAACACAACACCGCTTGTCCCAAGCGATGTGGTCACAACACCTTGTTTAACGATACCATTTCCCACAGCTCCCGCAGCGCAGTCCCCTGCTCCGCCAACAACCTTGCACTGCTCGGTCAAACCAAGTTGCTTCGCGATATCCGGCAGTAAGGTACCAGTGACTTCATGCGATTCGTAAACTTTGGCAAAAAGATCGATATCGAGATCAAGTTTTCCGATCAATTCCTTGGACCAGCAACGATTCACAACGTCCAATACAAGCATGCCGCTGGCATCGCTTACTTCGGTTGCCAACTCTCCGGTCAAGCGCCTGCGGATTTCATCTTTAGGCAGCAAAACATGTTGAAGCTTTTGAAAGTTACGCGGCTCCTGATTGCGAAGCCATAATATTTTTGGGGCAGTGAAACCGGTGAGTGCTGGATTGGCAACCATACGAATCAACTCTGCCCTGCCACCAGCTCGCGAAGTAATTTCCTCGCATTCTTTTGCGGTGCGTTGGTCATTCCACAACAATGCTTTGCGAATGACTTTTTTCTTGGCATCAAGAAAGACAGATCCATGCATCTGCCCAGAGAGACCGATCGCCTTGACATCGGCAGGCTTCACTTTCGATTTCTTGACGACTTCTCGCACCGTCTTGACCGTGGCACTCCACCAATCCTCAGGATCCTGCTCGGTCCACAGCGGTTTGGGAATATGCACGACATACTCAGCGGTCGCTTCCGCCAGTATATTGCCTGCCGCATCCATCAAGAGCGATTTCGTACCCGATGTGCCAATATCGATACCGATGTAATATCCCATTGCAGACTCCTCTAGATTTCTGTTGTTTTGGAGACACTATACTGCATGCTG